>WJLA01000021.1 GCA_014728765.1 Candidatus Peregrinibacteria bacterium | reverse complement strand
ATTAACTGCAGTTCTTGATGAAGCAGATGAAGATTGCGATTGTTTTCTTACTGAGCAAGGTAGTAATAAAAAAATTAATCTACAAATAGTATCAGCCGAAAAAGAAGTTTTCAGCGCATTAGTAGCTAGTATGAAAACAAAAATGGCAATAGGTTTTGACCCCAAAACTCTAGAAAATGTATGTTCAGAAATAATTAAAAAATCTAAGCGATATTCCAAAGAAGTGCAAAAAAATCTTACATTACTAGTATGGAGTGATATAACACCTTTCAATGTAGATTACCTATTAAAGGAGACAAATCACTTAAAAGAATTTAATAATTTTCATGAAGTTTATTATATAAAATCACCAATTTCTTTTCCTCATTGCCAGGGACAAGTTATAAGAATTAAGTAACAGCCGACAACAGCAACTAAGCAGCTAACTTTCAGTTCGCTCAAATCGCTCGTTGGTGTTAAGATTATACCAACTTCGCGACTTCGCTTAGTTGCAAACGTTAACTGAAATACAAATATTACTATCATAATTGAGGGATAATGCCTCACTTCGTTCGGCATGGCTACGCTGCTTCGCTCACAAACTCTCGTGAACCTGCGGCTCCCGGAAGTTTGGTTCGCTCATTGCTTGCGCGAACCCCGCCGCTGACGCGGCTCCGGGGTTCGCCTATCCCTCTCGACCCCCCTCTAAACAATAAAAATAGTGGAGTGCTCATTTTTAGAACACTCCACTATTTTTTGGCAGGGGATGAGGGATTCGAACCCCCGCGTGCCTGGACCAAAACCAGGTGCCTTACCACTTGGCTAATCCCCTATTTTGAACTTTTCTTGCGCGAAGATTCTATCAAATTAATTGTTAAAGTCAATTTTTTGATGTAAAAATGAATGTAGACTATAAATATAAATATGAAAAATAATATGTATAAATTATTTGCTGCGGGTTTGTTTCTTTTTTTATTAATGCCACTGGCAAATGCTCAAGAATCCAAATATCAAGAAAATAGTCCCAAATATTTATTATTAACTTGGGGAAGCTTTAATTTGCAAGATAATCAAGCGCTTAAAACTTTTGAAGGTTCCATCACCGGCGCAAATGCCGATTTCACAGTGGCTAAAAATATTGGAATTAATACTGATGAGTCATTATCAAGTGAAAGCGGTGATCTAGGATTGCCTTCGAGTGAAATTAATTTTGAAACAAAAAGTGTATTTTTCGAAGGCATATTATTGAAAGTTTATCCGCATGTTGAAAATCAAGATAATGGAAAATTGTCATTGGAAATTAATGAACAAGTTCAAGAGTATGATTTGGAATCCCTTGATCAAATTGATCAAAAGTCAGTTGGAGGAATCGGAAGCAAGGCTTTGGAAATCAGAATTGAAAATATTCACGACAGCAAAGGTGCTGAAATTGATCAAGTTGAAGCAAGTTTTGCTCATAAATATAAAGTTTTATCCAAAATGACAGCTGTAATTGAATGGGCGCAAAAGAATCTAGATCAAGCAGATCTTGATGATATCACTTATCAAAGATTTGAAGAGTTGTTTTTTAAAGCGATGGACAAAGACTACACCGCAAAAGAGCTTCAATATTTCGAATGGAGATTTCAAAGATTGGCTTTTGCTCTGAAAAGAGAAAAGATTTCACCAAGAATGTTTTATATCGGATTAAACAGGTTGGTGGAAAGAGGTGTCTAAATTGATTGGATTGATTAAGTGGCAAAAATTGATAGCGCAGGCATCAAAACTGAAACTATCATTACAACAACAATAATGGCTGCGAAAACTTTTGCGATGATTGTTCTGGTCTTCTTTTTCATAATTTAATTATTCAATGTCACCCAATACTAATATATCTTTAGTGAAGGTGTCGATAATATTTTGATTATCTGTAACTTCCAAAGTTACTTGATAGCTGCCCGGATTTTCAAAAGTGTGTGAAGGTCTTCTGTCTCTAGAAGTGTCCCCATCTCCGAAATCCCAACGATAAATTGTCACGGGCCCCTGACTACATCTTGGATCAAAAGCAACCGTGAGCGGAGCATATCCACTATCGGTGCTAGCATCAAAGCAAGCTGTTAAATCAACAGGTCTGACATTAATGACCATTTCAGCGCTATCAGATTTTCCATCTGCGGTTCTAACGGTAACTGTCGGTGTAAAATTCCCAATACTTTCATATTTATAAGTGATTTGAGATGTGCCGATTTTTCTTGGCGATCCGTCTCCAAAATTCCATTCATAACTGACAATTCTTGATCCGGGAGCGGTTGATCCACTGGCATCAAATGTGACGGTTAACGGAGCGCTACCTTCCACATTGTCCGCATCAATTCTGGCTGTAACCCCCTGTTGATTGACATTGACAACCATTACGGCACCGGATTCATTTCCGGCAGCGTCGGTAACATTCAAGGAAGCATTATAAACGCCGGGGTTTTGATAAATATATTTTACAGTTTCTCCATTGGCATCAAAGGTTCCGTCTCCATCAAAATCCCATTGATATTCAACTATATTATTATCAGGATCAGTACTGGATGCACCACTGAATGAGACTTCAAAAGGCACAGTCCCGGTAATGCCGGTTTCTTCACCCTCTCTGGCAGGTGTTGAATCAATGATTGCTCTCGGAGCACCTTCTTTCGTTTCTATCTCAATTGTTTCATATGAAGTGGAGCTAACTCCTTCTTCATCGGTTACAGTCAAAGCAACTTCATAAGTTCCAATTTCCTCATAGGTATGAGTGGCTGTTCTGGTGTTGGCATTTTGACTGCCATCACCGAAATTCCAAGCATAAGACTCAATTGCTCCATTGGGAGATGTGGAATCTTGTCCTTGAAATGTTATAGATTCATTAACATAATATTCACCGGTTTCAGTCGGAATATTAATCACGGCTTGTGGAGCATTTTCTCCTTGAACTTCAATTGTCATGGTTTCGATATCGGATTGTCCGGTGTTATCTGTGACACGAAGCGATACCTCATATTCCCCTTCTCTTTCAAAAGTATATTCAGCTGTAGCTCCTTCAGCATCTCTGAAAGTGTTGGTTCCTGAAAAATCCCAATCATATCTAACAATGTTTCCGGCGGGTGAGCTAGATTCAGATCCATCAAAGTTGACTGTCAATGGAGCCGGACCCGATGGCGGATCGGCGGTAAAAGAAGCATCAACAGCCACATTGGCAATAGTTACATCTTTAGTGAAAGTTTGCGTGCTTTCTTCGCCGGAAGATGTTTCTCTGGCAGTAACGTCTAAAGTTACAGTATACCGACCAATATCATTAAATGTATGAGTAACTTTTGGTACTGTGGAAGTTTCACCATCACCAAAGTCCCATTCATAGGTCAAAATTTCATAATTTGACGGAGTATTGGCTCTGATTCCCGCTGAATCAAAAACCACCTCAAAAGGTGCTGTTTGCTGCAAAGTATCTTCAGGCTCAGTGATAATTTCCGCATTTAAGGTGTTATCCCTTTGAACTCTGATTTCTTTACCTTGCAAATACAAGTTAACCATCACCCAAACAGTCAGCATAATAATAAAGACTCCAAATGAAATAGCCGCTTTTTTGATATTTTGCGTTCTTTTGATTTTATCAGCTTTTGGAGCCATGGCGGCACTGAATCCGAAAATTACAGTTGTTAAAAATATTATAATAGTAATTCCACCAAGAATAACATTGGTTAGAGTTATCAAAGAATTGGTAAACTCAGCTGGATCAGCTCCAAGCAAAAGTGCCAAGCTGTTATCGCCCGCTGAAGTTTGAGAAACAAAAATCAATACAAAAGCAATAAACAGAATTAAAGCAAAAACAATAAAGCCAAGACATCCAAATACCAGTTTTTTAGGGTCAGAAGGCTTTCTTCTATTGGGAGCTCCACGTCTTTGCTGTTGAGCATTAGCCCCTAACTGCCCAGGCTTATTGCTCTGGCCAGATTGAACTTGACCTTGATTTTGTTGATTGGGCTGCTGATTTTGCGCTTGAGCCTGAGCTGGTTGTGGCTGCGCTTGTTGATTAGCAGGCTGTTGATTTTGCGTTTGAACCTGAGCTTGTTGTGGTTGTTGCTGGGACTGAGCATCAGCATTGTTTTGGACTGTTCGATTTAAAGGAGCGGCTTGATTTGTTCCTTCTTGAGAGGAGGAATTAGAAATTTGTTGTTGGATATTTTGATTATCACTGCCTGAAGCAACCTGGCTGATCGGATCCTGCGAACTTGGCTGATTTTGCATTTGTGGCTCAGGCGGTTGTGTCTGCGGCTGAGATTGTCTATTATCAGGTTGATTGTTACCTGGCATATTTGGTTGATTTGTTTGCATTTTTATTCTTTAGACTTTGCTGTTTGTTTTTTTCCCTTCCTGGAAATTATTAGTAGTATACCATATGCTCCGATACTCGCAAGCAGTAGTCCAAGGTCTACTTTATTTGAAGCTTTGTAAATATTTGCTCCCAGGTCATCATTTGTTGTTGCTGGAGCAGGTGGTGGTTCGGGAGCTCTTAAATTAATGAAATTAGTTACGAAATCCGTTTGTCCCAGATCATCGGTAACTGTCAGTCTTGCTCTATATATTCCAAAATCTTCGTATTCACATTCAATTGAATTTCCTGTTCCTTCCACATCATTGTCTTTAAATCCATCTCCATCCGCATCTTTATTAACATTACAATCCCAAGCTCTTGATTCAATACCGGCTCCATTTGCCTCATCGGCAGATGAATTATCCGTCAGTCTAACTTGTGTTTGTCCTTTAGTTTGATCTGAAGTGAAGGCTGCGGTTGGAGGTTCGGCAATACCGTCAACATAGATTCTTATACTAGGCGCGGTCGCTTCACTTCCACCTTCATCTCTAACAGTTAACTTGGCAATATAACCTTCACTGTTTGCCCGATCATATACATGAGTAACATTTGCTCTATTTTCTCCAAAATTTCCATCCCCAAAATCCCAAATGTATTCAGTTATCCCTCCATCTTCGTCAGGATCACTGGATGATGATACAAAATTTACCGGCTCTCCGGTGAAAACATTGGTTCTGTCAACCGTAAAACTTGCGATTGGCGGTTTATTCGGACCATTGATTACTTCTATTGTAGGAGAAGTTACATTTTCCAAAATGTTAAAATCATCTTCATTGGCATTAGTATCTGTTGTTGATATATTATTATTGTCATCAGTTACTTCAACACCAAAACCATAAGTGATTTCGTCTCCTTCGTCACCATTGGTTCCAATTACCATACTTGCTCTGGGTGTAGTGGTAATTTGTACACCCAATCTTTCTTCAGGTCTGTTTTCTTGATAATACCACCATCTATATTGTGTTATTCTGCCGTCCTCATCTTCAGCGCCAATAGCTTCGACATTCACTCTTACCGGGGTAACAAAGTTATTTGAGTCATCAGCTATTGCGGTTATTCCTCTGATTACGGGAGGTAGTCCTTGAACCACAACGTTCACACTATCTTCACCTTTTTGTGTGACATCTCTTTCGTTGGTGGCAGTCAATGTTACCGGAATACTTTCTCCACATTCTGTGATGTCTCTGAATTGATGAGATATAACATTTTGAGTACCTCTTTTTTCTCCATTGTTAATATTCCAAGAATAACGCATTCTTCTTCCTGTTCCATCAGTATTAACCGATCTTTCTGAATTAAATACCACATTATCAGACTTGGTGACCAAAATAGCATTATCAACTTCACAGGATGTGCCTTCCAAAACCGTTGTAGGTTCCACTGGAACACTGTTAACACTTGCTCCAATTACGGCAATGGGAGAGTCTGCGTCACCAATGAAAACATTTCTATTAATTGTGTTTTCAACATCGTCAGCGTCATAGACAGTCAATGAAACTTCATATTTTCCGGTTTGATAATAATTGTGTGTCACTGATTGCTCAGACAGATTCGGATCAAATTCCCCCGCTTGTATGTCTCCGTCTCCAAAGTCCATTTCCCAACTTACCGCTTGCGGGCTGGCGAAAAGAAATTCCACTTCCGCGAATGGATCAGGGTTAACTTGATCAGGATCCTGATCATCTCCACCTTGATCATTTGGCACTGAAAGAATAGCTGTTGGCTTCATATTTCCCCAGAAAACCGACAACACTTTTGGAACATTTATGGTTTGTTCGGTGACTTCCGAAACACTAAATTGATCGTCGGCAGATCTGACTTGCAATCTAACGTTATATGTACCTTTATCTGTGAATTTAACCACAGGAGCACTATTTTCATTTTCAAAAACTTTCAATTCATCACAATTCAATTGAGCTGATTCTTGCTGTGTTGCAGCCTTTCTAATTGCATCTGTCTCATAAACACCTGAACTTGTCGGTGAAACATCTAAATAAACACAATTAGCAGTATTGATGTCCCAACTGTATTCCAATTTTTCTTTGTCAGCAGGATGATCAGGATCATAGCTTAGACCTCTGGCATCTAAAGTATAAACTGCTGGAATTGATTTATCCACTTGTTTAGAGATAAATCCCGGAACAGGTTCATTAGAGCTAACTCTTATTGTTGTAGTCTCAATTGGTGAACTTGTTCCATCTTCCGTTTCCAAGGCAAGGCTCACCATATAGTCGCCCGCTTCTTTAAAGCTACACTCAATAATCTCCATACTGCCATCCACTTTTTTACAAGTGTAAATTTCTGTATCTGCAGTTCCACTGGCGTCAAAAGTCATAACTGATTGAGCAATCGCTTTATTTATCAAGTTAAGTAATCCTGTTCTTTCAATTTTGTTAATTGTCCAAACAAATTGAGGAGAAGCCTGTCCACTACTTGAGGACTTTGATCCATCAAATCTAACCGGTTCACCTACTTTGGTACTTGTTGATGGATTGGTTATTCGTGGAGCTAAATCAGAAACGACCACATTGAATATTTTAGAATCAGTAACATTATTATTGTCAGTAATGTTTAACCTGACAAGATAACTACCTCTTTCACTATATGATTGTACTTTCCTTAATGACCCGTCAACCGTTGCAGCTTCTTTAAGGTCATTATTAGGTGAAGGCACACCAAAATTCCATTCAACAATCGTATTTGCTTGTCCTTCAATCGGGTTACCTCCTCTTGTCACAGTTTCAGAAGCATCAAATGTTATTCCAGATTGCGCTTCCGGCAATGTGACATATAAACTGGATTTGTTTTTTGTAGGAAAATCACTATCACCTTCATATTGAATCACATAGTCTTCTGCATTAAACGTAGTTGCTTTTAAATTTATTTTAGTAGCGGGTGGATTAACTTTAATGTCTATGAATGCAAAACCCGGAGCAATAAATTCGTTTGATTCCGGATCCGGTAGAATTTTAACTCTGACACGATAAGTTCCCGCTTCTCTAAAAATACAACTTGCTGTGGCATTTCCTTCTTCATTACACTCTAAATATCTATCATTATCTTGAATTTGAGAATTAAAATCTCCGTCTCCATTTAAATCCCATTGAATCCTAATGTCGGTTATTGTTAGACCTGATGGATCGGATGAACCCACAGTGGAAAAATTTACAGCCAGTGGTGCGTTTCCTTGTCTTGTATCGGCTGTTAAAACCACATCGACAAACTCTAATTGTCTTAGTAATTGAGCAACTTCATTCATAGCAGCCAAAACATTTGTCAGTGCGTTAAAAGTTGCTTTGTTAATTGCTTTTCCTATCACCAATTCCGTACTGGATGCTGTATTAACACTTTGAAGACCTGATTCTATGGTCGTAAATTCTTCTCTCGCCAAAACAACACCGGATTCTTCGTCAGTTACATTTTCTTTAATTTCAGCCACTTGATTCGTAGTACTACTTAAATCAGATTGAAATGAAAGTAAAATATTCACCTCATTAAAGCTTTTTTCAATTCCGGAGGAGATGCTGTTAAATTCATCCAGAATAGATCTAGCTTCTGAAGGTTCACATGTTAAGATGCCCAATGTGTTGTCACATTCGGTACTACGAGCTGTTTGGACAGCGCTGTTGTATGCTTGTCTATATGCTTCATTGAGATCAGTCACCAATTTGTTCATCTGATCAATCATCACTGAATTGGCTTGAGGAGAAGATATGAAGTTATTGATAATATTATTAGCCGCATCAAGATCGGATTTAAAACCGAGTATCTCTGATTCTATTCCATTATTCCAATTTTGACAGTATCCAACAAAGCTTACATTACGACATGCATCTTGAACGGATTGTGCGGAAATTAATAAATTGTCTCTTAAATTTTGCAATGTTCCTTTTACCGTAAAATTAAATTCGTAACTTGATGCCAAATCCAGCATAACTTCTTCCATTTGTATTGCCAAAAAGTTATATCTTTCCCTTCCGGCCACTCCTCTCACAGCAGTTTGCGATCCACCGGCTCCTCCTCCACCTTCATTATCTGATGGAGCTTGTAGAATAGTATTGACCAAAGCAAATGATCCCATGACTATTATTAAACCTATCGCCGCAAATAGAATCGCCTTTTTACCTTTCCCTGCTTTTTCCGGGTCTCCGGCTGAAATAACATAGGTTATTCCTCCATATATCACTATAACTACAGCGATCAATCCTAAAAATCCCAGTGCAAAGTTGGTTACATTCAAAATATAAGATCTGGCATCTGTTGCTTGCGTTAGACCTTCTGCATATCCCTCTTCATCCGGTGGCGCTAATTCACCTTGGAAATCTGTAAATGACGTAACTCGATCATCTCCTGAAACACCTTGTCCAGACAAAAATCCCAGTGCATCTCCGACATCTTCAATACCGGGCAAAACTCCTCCGAATGTTGCTATACTGTCAACCTTTCTGACGGCTGTTTGAGGACTGTCTGACGCTCTTGGCAAAACTCCGCCTCCACTGAGTCCGTAGTAATCTACGTATTCAGCCGGGTTATTGCTATCAGGGGCGTTATCAAACGCAGGAGGATTATCAAATTGTGCTTGCGCAACGCCGCCAAAACTAAAAATGCTGAGCATTACCACTAATGCTAGCTTGCCGAGTAGAATTTTTTTCCATACTTTGCCTGAATTTTTCATTGTTTTATTTTTATTTTATCTTTTTATTATAACAAAATTTGTAATGGATTACAATTTATGGAGAGCCTACATTGACATCCTCAATTGCAACATCATCAGTTAATGGTTCGACTTTAATAAAAGTGTTAACCAAACCAAAAGCCGCCATTGACACCAATAAACCCACAATTGCGCCAATCATTACTTTCTTTGCCTTTTCAAGGTTTTCTCCTCCAACTGAAATTACATATAAATATCCTGCGTAAATGAGCATGGTTACAGCGATGGTAGCAATAAAACCGGACAAGAAATTAGTCATTTGGACCACCAATCTGTTAAATTCATATGGATCACTGATTCTTGATCCATCGTCCGGGAAAACTATTCTGAAAACGATAATTTCAGCGAGTCCCGCTAAAATAAGACCTGCTACAGCCCAAATCATTTGTGTTTTAGCTTTATTAACTTTTTCAGTGTCACCTCCGGCAGTAACAAGCCTAAATCCTGCAATAACCATGAATAAAACGGCAATGGAAGGTATAATCACTCTTAAAATTCCTGTTAAACCTCTTAAGATCTCACTCCCTCTTTCAGCGGCATCTTCCAGATCCTCTCCTGAACGATATATTTCTCCTTCTTCTCCCCAAAAAACCAAGTTAACCACTTGATCAGCCACAATTACAATAATTAAACCCACTACCGCAAAACGTATGGTTTCTTTTTCTTTACTGAATGCTTCTCCTGATTCTCTTCCACCCAAAATCAGTTTGAGACCTGAAACAATGATAGTTAAAACTGCGACTCCTCCCAGAACATATTGCAAAAAATCCAAAGTGAAAAATATTGCACTGGTGATATTTGATGCCCCAGGTTGCAATGATTGATCTGCATGTCCGGCATCAAAGCTTGGTAAATTACTGCCAGCTCCAATATTTCTGATTGATTCAGAGGCTGACTGAGCAAAAGCAGGTGCGTGTGCACTCATCAAAATACTGACCAAGATGCTGGTTAGAATTAGGATTTTATTTTTTATAATAAATTGTAGCATTTTTAAGGATTCGTTGATTCAATAGAAGTTGGCTCACGTGTATCAAATTGCCCTTGAATAAAGGTAGATACTATTGCAAAAGCACCATAAATAATGATTAGACCGACCAATGCAAGCATAATCATTCGTTTTGCTTTTCCTTGTTTTTCAGGATCTCCGGCCGCAGTCATATACATTACACCTCCCGCAATGATCACAAGAACAGCGATTGGAGCCAGTATCGTTACAACATAATTGGTGAAACCAACAATTTCTCTGACACCTTGCGTTACATTAATGCCCGCCTCGGGACCATCTACACTAGGATATCTGGTGTTATCAATATTAAATAAAACATCATTGATGATCGGATCGGCGATAATTATCAGAACCAATCCAATTACAGCCATCAAGATATGTTTTTTGGTTTTATCCAATTCTTCGGCTGAAGCATTGGAAACCAATTTCAAAGCATTTTGCATCAAAACAAGCACAGCCACTCCTCCAACAATATATTTGACAAATGTAATTACATATTGCAGAGTTTGATTAAAAAGCGTTGTTCTTTGAATAATTCTGTTGGGATCAGCCAAAAAGCCGCCTCTTTGACATCCTGAATTGTTATAGCCGGGTAAAAGTCCAAGCTCCGCACATTCTCCCACAGCAAAAATTCTGACGAATTCACCGGCAAATCCTGCTAAGGCCAAACCAATTATACTCCAAACTATCACATTTTTCAGATTTTTCCATTTTTCCGGATCTCCATGTGAAGTTACCAGTAAAAAACCTGCAAAAACCAGGCCGGCTATGGCCACGGCTCCAACCAAATATCTTAGATTCAATACAACACCCACAATTAAAGAAGCAAATCCACTTTCAAAAGATTGAACATTTCCCGGATCAGCCACTGCATTATCATATTGTTCCACTCCGGGTAACACCAAGCTTTGTCCGAAGGCAGTAATAATGTTTATAAAAAGTGTCATAATCACCGCTAGAAGCGATAAAATAATGATTTTTCTAATTTGTTTGGTCGATTTGGTCAATGTGGGTACTAAAATATCCAATTATTATACCAAATTTTCTTAAAATTATCAAAATAACTTGATTAAAGCTTCAAGATCTGTTTAAATTTTCCTGCTGATTATTATTTATTCAATATGGCTAAAAAAGGAGAAAGCGCGATTTTAACATATTTTCAAGAAAGTTTTCAGGAAATAAAGAAAGTTACTTGGCCAACCAAGGATCAAACTTTAAAACTGACATTGATAGTTCTTGGATTTTGTTTGGTGATTTCATTATTTATCGGAATTTTGGACGGACTGTTTAATTATGGATATAATGAATTACTGAATTACGCTAGAAGTATACAATAATTATTAAAATAATATGGCTAGACAAGCTGAAAACACAGGTCGTCATTGGTATGTTATTCATACTTATTCCGGATATGAAGATGCGGTTGCTGAAGCATTAAAGCAGAGAATAGACTCATTGAACATGCATGATTACATATTCGATGTTGTTGTTCCTAAGGAAACACAAATCGTTATAAAAAAAGGAGAACCTGCCACTGAGAAAAAGAGAATTTTTCCCGGTTATGTGCTTGTCGACATGAATGTAACTGATGAATCTTGGTATGTCGTAAGAAACACACCGAATGTAACAGGATTTGTTGGATCGGGAAATGTGCCTGTGCCGGTATCACCTGAAGAGTTTAATATTGTAAAGAAGCAAATGGGTGAACAAGAAGCCAGATTTAAAATCAATTTCAATGTTGGAGATCATGTTATGATTTTAGATGGACCATTTGTTAATTATGATGGTGTGGTCAACAATGTTGATGAAGAAAAAGGTAAAGTTAAAGTGCTCATTTCAATTTTTGGAAGAGAAACTCCGATGGAACTGGATTTTACTCAGGTTAAAAAGAAATAAGCGAGCTATATCAGATTTTTCTGTGGTCAATTGTTTTTTTGACTTTTTTGAAAGTATTTGCTTTATTTAAGTTATGAATAAATCTTCTACTTTTTTATCTTTACTGGCTGTTCTAGCAATATTTGCAGTTGCTTCGATAGCTATTAATGATGTGGAAAATTCTCCTGTCAGGAAGCCATTTCAAGCTTCAGAAGCACATATCGGTCAAACAGATGAGAAATTCAGCTCTTCCAAGCGAGAGACTTTTCAGAGAACTGATCTTAAAGACTTATATGAGTTCAATATTGATGCGGATGTTCCCCCAAAAGAGATAAATTTGACCAATTTAAATTTTGAAGCAGAAGATAATTTCGGAGATATTATCAAAAACAGCGAAAAAAATGATTCAAAAAGTGATATTGAATTTAATCAACCTGAGCTTAGTACTTCATTGGAAGAGACTATAGAAATTGAAATAGAGGGATATAAATTCAGTCAGGAAAACTTGTTTAAAGCAGGTCTGGAAAACACAATTGCTCAAAAAAGGCCTTATGACGGTTTTTTGTTTAATGATTTGGAATTGAAGTCTTTAACTTCGTTCGACCTTGATTATCAGGTGATTTACTTGATTGAAAACGGTGAACAAAACAAAATCTTTGATGTTTATTCATTTACTAATATTGAAAAAGATTTATCTGAAGAAATTTATGACTTGATTAGAATCAGATATGAAAACAGTTTGGGGGCTAGAGTAAATGAAACAAATATGTTTGGTTTAAGCTCTTTTTTCATCAATTTTACTCCGCCAAAAGAAAATGCATTTTTAGTTGTCAAATACCCTGACTCGGTGTATGCTCTGAGCTACCCGAAGGCTGAAGCTGAAAATTCAGCTGAAAATTCAACGGTGGATTATTATGAAATAATTAAGAAATTACTATAACAAAGAAGCAATGGCTAAGAATGTACTAACTGTGATAAAATTACAAGTTCCAGCAGGGAAAGCTAATCCCGCTCCCCCAATTGGTCCCGCACTGGGTCAGCACGGGTTAAATATTCAACAGTTCTGTCAGCAATTTAATGCTGAAACCGCGCAAATGGGCGATACTGTTGTACCTGTAGAAATCACAGTATATGAGGATAGAAGTTTTACATTTATTAAAAAGACTCCTCCTGCGTCAATTTTGATTAAAAAGGCAATTAACTTGCAAAAAGGTTCAGGTGAACCAAATAAAAATAAGGTTGGAAAATTAACAAAAGATCAAGTAAAAGAAATTGCTGAAACCAAAATGCCTGATTTGAATGCCAATGACATTGATCAAGCTATGAAAATAGTTGCAGGTACTGCCAGAAGTATGGGAGTTGAAGTTGAACAATAATAGCTATGTCTACACCGTTACAATATATCAGGACAATTTATCTCAGTCTCGCCGCATTGATTGGTTTGGTTGTGTTTGTGATAGGGACAGTTGGTATTATAAATTTAACTTTGGAAAATTTTGTTTTTCCGATTGAAGATGAATACTACCCTGTTTATCCAAAATCCGGTGTTTGTGAAACCTATTTTAATGCTGATACCGGAGAACAAGATATGTTATCTGAATCCGAGCAAGCTGAGTGTGAAGAGCAACAAAAAGAGAATAGAAGAATACAATCCAAAAACAGTTTCAACAGACAAATTTCAAATAATATTGCCATGATATTGGTTGGTCTTCCGATCTGGCTTTTACATTTTTTCCTTTTACAAGCGGATTGGAGAAAATTAAAGAAAAAATAATAATTATTTATGGGAGCCAAGACCTAAATAATAAACTTGGCGCTAAAACCATTTAACCAAATATAATATGAAAAAATTCAGTAAAAAATATCAAAAAGCTGCCGAGCTTGTTGATAAAAATACACAGTATGATGTGAATCAAGCCGTAGAATTACTAAAAAAGACTTCTACAACAAAGTTTGATTCATCTTGCGAAGTTCATTTCAATCTTGGTGTTGATGTTAAGCAAGCCGATCAAATAGTCAGATCAACACTTTCATTGCCGCACGGAACTGGAAAAGAAGTTAGAGTTATTGCATTTGTTCCGGAAAATAAGGAGAAAGAAGCAAAAGAAGCAGGAGCTGTCAAAGCAGGGCTTGATGAATTAATTGAAGAAATTAGCAAAGGATGGTTGGAATTCGATATTGCGGTTGCCACACCCGATGTTATGAAAAATCTTGGTAAAATTGCTAAAACACTAGGTACGAAAGGTTTAATGCCGAATCCCAAAGCTGGAACAGTAACTCCGGATATTGCTAAGACTGTTGAAGAGCTAAAAAAAGGTAGAATTGAATTTAGAACTGATAAATTGGGACAAATCCATAATATTTTTGGTAAAGTCTCTTTTGATGAAGCAAAACTGAAAGAAAACTTGTTATCATTAATCAAAGCCGTAGTTGATGCCAAACCTGCAGCTTCCAAAGGTACTTATGTTAAAAGTATCAGTGTGGCCACTTCTATGGGTCCGGGAATTAATCTAGATGTTTCCAAAGTTCTTGCAGATCTTTAGGTTCTACAATTATTGCCATTAACATATGATTTAGCTCAGTAATTATATTCAATAATGCTGGGCTTTGTTGTGGTTGTAGCATTGTTTTTGCGGAAATCATTAAAATATCTTGATGCTCAAGTGTCAATCTTGGTGCCAAAATCCCAGGAAGGCCTTCACTTTGAGTTATCAAAAGCTTGCTATTCGTAAATTTGTCATTACCCAAATATTCTCCATATCTGGCGGTTATTTCTCCTGTTGATTTTCTGCACCTATAGATTATTGACAAAACTATGTGCTGATGAACAGGAAATTTATTTAATATTTTTTCGTATTTAAAGAAAGCATCATTTTCATAATCATCAAATCTTTCCGAAGTGATGAGTGGTTCCAAACCGATTCCCTGCTTTTCTGCAGCTTCGGAAAGTTTGGTAAAACCAGCAATTGATAATGTGTTACTCATTGAGTTTTACACTTATTTTTGAGAATATTTTGATAATCCACTTCTCCATCTTCAAAAAATGCTTCATATACTGTTCCGTCTTCGCATTCCACACTCATTATTCTGCCTTGATTTGTTTCTTCCAGTTCTACATTTTTGACCTCCGACTGAACTGTTAGTGATCTGTTATTTAAACTGATTTGAGTTTGTTCCGAATAAATATACAAAATCAAAGCAATAATGGCTATAATTGCTGAAATATAAAATGGAATGTAGCGCTTATCTGATAGGTTTATCTTTGGCATGTTCTTTTTCCAATTGTAGTGATAATTTTAGTGAATTTAAAGCAACTTCAAGCATTTTATCATCAGGTTCTTTGGTGGTTAGTCTTTGCATCCATAGCCCGGGAACTGTCATGATTCTAAAAATTGCGGAACTTTGATGTTTTGCTGTCAGTTTTAGTAACTCATAAGCTACTCCCGCGATGATAGGAAGAAAAGCAACTCTTAAAACGAAGTTAATGACAAAATCAGGATGTTTTGGAACGAAAGTATAAACAAAAATGCTTGAAACAAAAACAATCAATATAAAACTGGTACCGCATCTTGGGTGAAATCTTGGTTGCTTCTTGGCATTTTCAACTGTCAATTCATGTCCCTCTTCATAAGTCATGATGGACTTGTGCTCAGCCCCATGATATTGAAAGACTCTTTTAATGTCCGGTAACATGGTTAGAAGAGCAATATATCCAATAAAAATTGCGGTTTTGATAATACCGTCTATAAAATTGAACAATACATAATTCTGTTCAACTATACTTGAGGAATTGCTTATAATTTGAGTTAGCCAAAGAGGAACAAATTTAAACAAAAAAATACTGAAAATCAAAGAAAATATTATGGAAAATATTAATCCGATATTTTCAGCTTTTTCAGACTTTGCTTTTTTTTCATTTTCCGATTCCAAATCTTCCATTGCTTGCTTAGAAGAAAATGTCAAAGCTTTAGTTCCAATATACATCATTTCAAACATATTGATCACTCCTCTGACAAGTGGTAAAGCCAAAAGCTTCACTCTAGTGGATATGTTTTGATAAAAATTTTTGTCTTCCACAATTTCTCCCGACTCTTTTCGAACAGAAACGACAGTGTAATTGGGAGATCTCATCATTACTCCTTCAATAACTGCTTGCCCACCAACTGCAAAGTCTATTTTGTTTGCTTCTTTCATATTTTATTTAGTTTCTTAAGTTAAATTAACCCTAAGAGCTTATAAAAGGCAAATGAAAAAATTTGGTTTTTTCTTGATTTAGTCTACAATCAGTTTGATGAAAAAAGTTTATATCAAAAGAATAGATAAGGATTTACCATTGCCTAAATATCATACTGACGGATCAGTTGCTTTTGATTTATTGGCAAGAGAAACAACCTCAATCAAAAAAGGAGATATTGCCTTAATTCCCGGAAATGTAATTGTAAAAGTACCAAATGGTTATATGCTGACAGTAGTGCCCAGAAGCAGTACTCCTCGTAAAAAGGGTTTATTGATTCCACATGGAATAGGTGTAATAGATCAAGATTATCATGGACCAGAAGATGAAGTTTTGATTCAAGTTTTGAATTTTACTGATGCCGAAGTTATTGTTGAGAAAGGTGAAAGAATTGCACAAGCAGTGCTTGTAAGAATAGATAAATTTGAATTTGAAGAAGTAGACGATGATATTATAAAAATTTCAAGAGGTGGTCTTGGCTCAACGGGATAAATTAATCATTTAATCATGAAAAAAGGAAAATTAATAACGATTTATGGCATTAATAATATTGGCAAATCCACTCAAGCCAAGATTCTGATTGAAAACCTAAAAAAATCCGGTTATGATGCCATTTATCTAAAATATCCAATATATGAATTAGAACCAACTGGCACTTTTATCAATAAAGTTCTGAGAGAGTCCGGAGACCTTGGTCAACAAATCACTGAAGACCAATTTCAAATGTGGTATACAATCAATAGATATCAATTTGAACCACAATTAAAGCAATATTTAAATGAAGGAAAGATTGTGATTGCCGAGGACTATTCTGCGACCGGAATAGCTTGGGGTTCAGCCAAAGGTGCAAGTCTTGATTGGCTTACTGAGCTTAACAAATATTTATTGAAAGAAGATTTCACAATTTATTTGAAAGGAAAAAGGAACATACAAGCAAAGGAACATAATCATATACATGAAAAAAACGATGGATTAGTTGAAGCAACAAGCTTTATTTATGATAATTTGTCGGATAAATATGGTTGGAAAAAGGTAAATGTGACACCTTCGATAGGAGAAACTTCGGAAGCTATTTGGAAAATTGTTAAGGATTATTTAGATGGAAAATAAACTACTGGATGGCAAATTGATTTCAGAAAATATTTATGTTGATCTGGAAAAAAAGGTCAAAGATTTAAATATTGTTGGGAAATTGCAAATATTAATGGTTGGAAATAATCCATCCAGCGAAATTTATGTCAGACAAAAACTCAAGGCATGTGAAAGAATTGGATTAAAAGCAAAGCTGGATCACTTGAAAAATGCAAATGATGTCACAACAGCAAGCTTGATTGCTTTAATTGAAAAATACAATGATGATCCGGAAATTACAGGGATAATTGTTCAATTGCCGCTTCCGGAACAAATAGATAAGACCAAATTAATCAAAGCTATTGACCCCATGAAAGATGTTGATGGTTTAACTCCTTACAATATGGGATTAACGATGCTGGGAGAAGAATTTGAATATCTTACTCCTTGTACCGCAACAGGTGTGGTTAAAATGCTGGAGTATTATAAAATCAAGATTGACGGAAAAAAAATAGCTGTGATAGGACAAGGAAAAATTGCAGGTAAACCAATTGCAATCATGCTTTTAAACAGAGGTGCAACAGTAACAAGTTGCAATAGCAAAACACCTGATATTTCAGAATTCACTAAAAACGCAGACATAGTTGTGGTCGCCGCAGGAAAACCTAATCTGATCACGAAAGAGATTGTGAAGAAAGATGCTATTATCATTGATGTGGGAATAACCAAACTTGAAAATGGAAAAATTTCCGGTGATTCTGATTTTAATCAGCTACTTTCCAAAGTAGCAATGATTTCGCCAGTGCCAGGTGGTGTGGGAAAAATGACTGTGGTATGTCTGATGCAAAATTTAGTAAAAGCTTCAATGAAGTCTTAATTTTTTTTTGAAATTGTGCTATAATTATTGGATAAATTAAAATCTAATAATAATTATGGCCATTCCTGCAAATAATCTACCTGAAGAAAGTTTAGACAATTTTTTGATTCCCGAAGAATTAATGCAAAAACTGGATAAGATTTATCCCGGAATTAGTGATGCTTATGAAAAGGGTAGCAATAATCCAAATATAAATTTGCTAATCGATAATATTAGCAAAGCTCTTGAATTTAAAAATAGTCCAAGATTCAAGCAATTCACACCGGAACAAAGACAAATTGAAGTTTCAAAATTTCCGCTTAGCCCTGATGCTAAAAGAGTAATATTTGAGGTAGATGAATTTGAGGATTTTGTTTATAAAATGGAAGAAGAGGCCAATACTAAAGCATTACCCGGACTAACTGATGCCGAATTGAATGTTTTAAAGGAAAGAGAAGAATTGATGAATCAAACACTAACACCGGAAACATCATCCAAATTAGCTGAAATCAATAAAAAAGTTCGAGATATCTTGCCATTTTTATAGTAAATCTTAGAAAAGATTAAACTTATTTGACTTTTTTGGTTTTTTGTTTTATTTTACAATCCTTTGTAAATTTTATATGGATGGTGATTTAGAGAAAAATAGAAATTTTCTTGTCATTGATGGCAAAAAAGCTACTGAGAGTACAGAAGAGGCAGAAGATCTTGATTATTCAGAAATTTACACAATTATAGAAAAGATTCACAGCTCACTACGACCTTATAAAATTGCTCATTATGTAGACAGAGAGCTTTCCAAGCTGATTATTGAAGCATCCGGCCATGCATATCATGATTTGTTTCATTCTGTGATCTCGCAAACTGAGCTTTTTGAACAATATTTTGGTTATTTAAGCAAAGTGGATAATCGAATTAAGCTGAGATTTACAGCTGTCTTTTTTGCCTATATACATCAGCAGTTAACGGATTCGAATCAAATTGAAGAAAAAGACAAAGCTAAGCTTGAATCAGCTGAATTGTCGCGATTGGCGGATGAAATTGCTGAAGTGTTTAATTTTCTGATGATAGCCTCTAAAAATGACACAAATTCAAAATATATATTAAAAGCTTTCGAAACTCTTTCCAAACTCCAATAAATATGCTATAGTATTGAGATAATATTATAATGCACTTATGACTCAAGGTAACGCAGCCGAAGATATTTTCAATTTAAATGATGTTGAAGGAATCGATGCCGGCTGGGAAATTCCGGAAGATGAAAACATAGTTGATTTAAAAAAAGATACTCAACAAAAAGTTAAAAAAGTTCTTGAACCGATTCCGGGCTCCAAACCAGCGCCTTATTCAACAAAACCAATTGATAAGCTTGATAGCTCTCAACCGATTCCGGTTTCGCCTGAAATTGAAGATATGAAAGCGAGGCTAAAAAAAGAATTCGAAAACAAGAAGCCTGTAGAACATATCAAAGGGCTGGATGCGCAATCAGATTCATGGCAAAATTTATCTGGCTACATAAATGAAGAATTACAAGGATCAGACAAGATTAATGAATACCAAGAACAGGAATATTACAAAGCTTTTCCAGAAATATTGAATAATAATTTTGGAATTGTAATTGATTATGAAAATAAAACTGTTATAGCAAAGGAAGCTTTAGAAAAGAATAAAAGGGTTTTTGTTTTGAGAAACAAAAATTTGGTTGAAATAACCGGAAGTAAAGAAGTTAATTTAAACGATGACGATATATTGTTTGCAATAGGTGAGAATATTTTGTCAAAAGTTAACAGAGACTTAAATAATGGAAGATTGGATGAAAGCTATAAAGAATTTCTTTCGAACAGGGAAATTACATATTTGTTGGCTTTATTAAACTCATCCAAGGGTAAAAATATGCATAAAAAAATTGAAAGCCAAATACAAAAGCTTGTTCCTGATCAAAAAATTACAAATCAATTCGCTTTGATTAAAATGTAAAGCCTTTTTGACTATTTTGCCGATTCTGCTACTATATCCTCTAATTAATAATTATGGATTATAATAGTGGAAAAAATTTTAGGATTAGTTGTCCCCCATTAAAGCAAGAGTTGATTGAAGACGGCAGCTATCTTGCAAACCATATGGAATATGGACAATACTGGAATGAAAAGCTTTCTGAGATATCAGAAGACGATGAAGTCGCAATATTCAAATTGACTAGATTAAGATTAACAGCCTTCATGATTAACTATTTTGTTAATATTGATGAAGCTTTTCAAGGTCTGATAAAAACGCCTGATGAAATTGGTGCATTTACAAAAGGTATTGTGTTCTACATCATCAGAGACAATAGAATAAATTATAATCCTTTCGCTTTAAGATTAACAGTTCCAAATCTGGAACCTGAAAAAGATTCCTTTGCAAAAGAAATTGCCAATAGATTAATTGAAGAATATGTTTATCAAGACAGATATTTCAACTCAACCAGGTTAAATGAAATAGTTAGCTATCTATTAAAATTCTATTAGCCTATTTTGATCTTTTGACCGGTATTTTTCTGGATTTTGATTTGATGGATTTCTTTGCAGATTCAGCCTTTTTATCTATGTGAGCTTTTACTTCTTCGATCCTTTTCTGAGCTGTAGCTTTCCATTCTTCGCCTCTTTTTTCCAATTCTTTTTGGATTTGTTTAATCATCTTATCCGCTTCTTTTTGAGTATACTTCACATGCTTTTGAACTTTTGGATCGTTATAGATTTCTTGCGCCGTTTTGGAAACATCATCACCCATCATTTTGGCATTTTGATAAAGTACATCACCACCTTTACCTTTCTTAAATCCTTCTTGAACTTCTTTTCTAAGTGAACTTCCTTTTTTTGGTGCAAAAGCCAGCCCCGCCAATGCTCCCAAGACTGCTCCGATAAAAAATTTGCCTTTTTTCATGTAGGTATTTGTTATGGTTTATATTCATTATCACATCAGTTCAGATTTTATGCAACAAAAAAGAGCCCCATCTGGCGATGAAGGCTCTTTGTTTGTTTGATAGATTAGTATGACACATATTCATATCTTCCGTTTCTCCAAGTATAGTAACCGTCATTATAATTATTGTAGTTATCGTTGTAATCATAATCATAATTTCTATAGTTACCACCTTGTATTCCATCAGGTCCGTATCCGGCATATGCACCTTTTTGCTCGAAGTCGTAGAATAAGTCAGCTACGTCACCTCTAGTCATGGCTTGAGCAGGGAATAGGTTGTTACCATATCCACCCATCAAACCGTTTTGTTTAGCGTAACAAGCGTATGGCATATACCAATCAGTATCGGCGTTGATTGGAGTATCAGAATAAGGTTGAGTGCTACATCTTGAGAATCCAACATTGTGAGCTTCTAGGAAGATCTTTAGAAGTTCAACTCTGTTAATAGTATTTGATGGTCTAAATGTTCCATCAGGATATCCATGGATAATTCCGTTATCAAGAGCTGTATCCAGATAAGGAGCATACCAAGCGTTTGGTAAAGTATCCACAAATTGTTTTCCATAGAAGCCACCGGTATTCACATCATAACCTAGAGCTAGAGTCACTACTTTAGTGGTTTCAGCTCTGTTGATTGCTTTATATGGTCTGAATGTTCCATCTGAATATCCATCAAAGATGTTTTCTGCTGACATTAATTCAATAGCTTTACAGAATGGAGAGTAGATTGAAACATCTCTGAATCCTGCACATCTTGCATGTGTAGGGAATCCGATAATGATTCCATCAGTATCAACTTCGGTATATGCTCTGTCTGTATCAGTGTCATCGCCGTTGTCAGCCATAACTCTGTATTCATATACTTCATCATCAACGATATCACCGTCTTCGTCTCTACCATCCCAAGAATATTCATATTCACCTTCAGAAACATCATCTGAGTCTCTTAGAGTTTCAATAACTTCATCACCGTCCATAACTTGTACAACAAGTCTTTCAAGGTCATCAGTTACTCTGAATCTGATTCTTGATCTTTCACCTTCGGTTGGATCAAATATTTCATTGAAAACGTTGATGTCTCTGATTAGATCTTCATCAGTTGAAGGCCAATCATCTTCATCAGTACCTTTACAATCATTTTCTGCTCCACCTGTATCAACTGCAATACAAACTCTGTCTGCATCAGTATCATTATCTTCATCTTCAGCCATAACTCTTACATCATATTCGTCATCATCGACAACATCTCCATCTTCATCTTCACCGTCCCAGAAATAGGTGTAATCACCATCTGATACATTAGTTCTGTCAGTAATTTCATAAACTACTTCATCACCATCAACGATTTGCACCAACAGTCTGTCAACATCATCAGTTAATTCGAAAGTGATTTCTGTTTCATTTTCATCGTCATCGCTTGAATCTGGATCGATTACATCAGGATCAACTTCAAGATCTCTAATCAAACCTTCTCTATCGTCATCCCAGTCATCTTGCTCATCTCTTGATCCATCAGTATCAACTCTAACGGTTCCGGTTTCCACGTCATCAGAACATCCTGATACTTCAGCTTTGATTTCATATTCATATAGTCCGTCTTCAACAATGTCATTGTCATCGTCTTCACCGTCCCATCTGTAATCATGGTCTCCATCATTCAAATCTCTTGAGTCAACAAGAGTTTCAATTCTGTCGCTTCCATCCATAATTCTAATTGTAACTTCAGCATCTCTTGAAAGTCTGAAGTTGATTTCTGTATCTTCATTATCTTCAGGGTCGAATCTTACAGGATCTGCAAAATGACCAGAAATAATGTTGTCACAAGAATCACCGTTTCCTCCACCGTTATCCGCCTCAACAGTAAAGTTGACTGAATCGATGTCGGTTCCAGCTGAGTTGTTAGCAACTACTTCAGCTTTATAAGTTCCATCTGTTACTACATTATCTTTTGTATCCAAACCGTTCCATGAATATGAATAGGTTTGTCCTGAGATAAGATCAGTATCAAATAGAATTGTTCTAACAATTTGATTGTTAGAATTTTTGATCCAAACAGAAGTTTTTGCTGTTGTGTTTAATTCAAAACTTACAGTTAGATTTCCATCATTGGGATCATAAACTCCAGAAGGAGAAATTTGCAGATTTTGAATCTGCGGTGCAACAGCAGCTGTTGCGTTTAGTCCAGAACCCGTATAAGTTCCTGAACCAACTTGTGCTAAGGCAGAAGGAGAAACTACACCTACGATAAATGCGAAAAGTATAGCCTTCTTCGCCCAGCCTGAACGAAGTAAATTTTTCATAATAATTGTTGTTAATTATCTAATTTATAAATATATATATTATAACCAGCTTCTATAAGAAGCATTACATAACTTTCTGAAATATTTTGAAACGCTTCATCATATTTCAAAGAGACTTTTTTGTGTCATTTACTAATCTGTCAAAGATCTTCCTTAAGCTCCACAGCTTGTTCACGCAGTAATCTCAAGTTAAGGTTCGAATTCTATCACCTTTTTCTCTCTTGTCAAGTTTTTTGTAATGTTTTTTTATAATATTTAAATTTGTTTGACACGAGACGGTAATAATGCTTATATCTTTAGGCAAATTTGAATCTTTTTAATATTGAAATATACATGCCAATTATCAAATCCGCCAAGAAGGCAATGAGACAAGCAGAAAAAAGAACTGCACTTAGAAAACCTTTTAAAACCAAATTAAAAAATACTGTAAAAAAGGTTTTAACAACGGCCAAAACAGATAAAGAAGCGGCTAAAAAAGAATTATCTGCTGCTTATAAAGCAATAGATATTGCGGCCAAAAAAAATATTCTTCATAAAAATACAGCAGCGAGAAGAAAATCCAGGCTTGCCAAAGCGGTGGAAGCTGAAAAAAAATAATACTGTAGGGCCATCGTATAGTGGCAGTACAGCGGTCTCCAAAACCGCTGGCGGGGGTTCGATTCCTCCTGGCCCTGCCAGCTTTTTGTTTACCGCCACTTTTTTCTGTGGTGGTTTTTTGTTTTGGCTGACCGCTTTGCGGTCTCCACTGCGTCTATCAAATGGCGCCGGCTGAGGCTTCCTCGCTGGCGGGGGTTCGATTCCTCCTGGCCCTGCCAGCTTTTTGTTTGAATTAAATGGCTTTTAGTTTGAATTGATAGGATATTCATCGGTTTTAATCCACTTTTTGCCATTGTATGATGCTCCATATACTTTTCCATCCATCATAGATGTAATTTGATCTCCTGCAGTAATATACTTCATAAAATACTTGTTTCCAGGGTCATTGAGATAATCTAGTGCAACATCCATTGCTTTTTCAGGATATCCACCCTGAAAAGCTTGGCTTAGTCCAGCGTGCATTTTTGCTTGTGCATCATCTAAAGCCTTTCTTCTTTCCATGCTTTCAACTCTATCTTCAAACAAATCAATAAGTTTATCAAAATTGTATTGAGCGTTCTTTTTATATTGTTCAACCTTTTCTTTAATGCTTTCACTTCCTTTATACTGTTCATATAGAGCTTCCAAGCTATCAGTCAAACTTTTTAGTCTTTCAAATAGCGGATCTGATTTAATTTCTTCCAACTTTTCTCCACGTGTTATCAATTGATTTACTTCTTGAATTGTATTCAAAAAATTTTCTTCAAATTGTTCTTGTTGAGTTGATTGACTTTCAGTTGCTTTTTCAACCATGCTATTTGGACTATCAATCGTATTGAATAGCTGTCTTTTTGGAAATGAATCTAACATTACGTAAGGTTATATTTTGATTTTAATTGTTTGCTGACATCTTGAATTTCATGAATTAGAGCATAGATATCTTCCTCTTGCTTGAGTTTTTCCGCCTTGGTTTGTACTTCTGAAAATTTTTCATCACTGGATTTGATGTAATTAATTGCTTCCAAAAGGATTACTGTCGGGGCATTTT
>WJLA01000020.1 GCA_014728765.1 Candidatus Peregrinibacteria bacterium | reverse complement strand
ATTTTCTTAATCAAAAGCTTATAAGCTGTAATTCTATTTTTGTTTTGCTCTCGATGTTTTTGACATTTAACCTCAATACCGGTTGGATAATGTTTTAACAAAACACAAGAAGAAGTTTTATTCATCTTTTGCCCTCCTGAGCCACTGCCACGAACAAATTTTTCCGATATATCACTAGGAAAAATTTCCAGCTCTTCAGCTATTTTCTTCAAATAATCTGGTAATTCCACCGGAAATTCTTTCATAACTTTCATTATACTTTGGTGGACCCCAAAAGCTATTAACTTTTGAACGCAAAGCGTCTAGTGTCAATTCACTAAAGGCCCTCATTACTAGTCGCCAGTTTATTGCAGTTTTTATTGCTTTGCAAGATTATTTACCTGATCCCTTCTCGCTTTAGCCGCTTCAAAAAGCTCCTTCTCATAAGGTTCTGAATCTTTGATTATTGTCGAAATTCTGGCTTTCGCTGTTTGAAAAATTGAAACAACATCTACTGGAGTATTCGCCGCATTAATTTCTGCAATATAAGATTCCACCAACTCTCTAACCGAAGAAACCTCATTTGAAACCGCCATATTATCTGTATTGTTGTCGGGAGAAGACGATAATTCACTCATTCCCATATAAAATATTTAATATGACAATTACAAAATATTCCTGTTCTGAAAAAAGTCAAATTAAGCTCCCTTAAATCTATAATAAATATTCATTATGTAGTTATTCATCACCTGACAATTTTTTGGTTCGGGACCAAAGTTTATCCAGTTTCCACCGGGCACATCAACATTTAGATTTTGTATGGCAAACTCAAGATCACCGGTTCCCGATACCACCCAATTTGTCAGAGTTATTTCACTACCATTTGAATTAAAATTGTAAGGCTGAGGAGAATAAATTGCCGAAAAGTCTACATTGCACCCGTTCTGATAAAAGTTTTGGTCAATATTAAAACCAACCCCAACAATAGTTATATCATCCGGAACATATAAACCGTTTCTCTGATTTCTATAACCCAAATTGGCACCATATCTGACAGGACATTGAGGAGAATTAATCAATGAAGAAACATTCCCTCCGCAAGAGGCATTTAAAGCTTCTCCCCAAAACACATTGGCGGTAGAACTCAACCATTTGTTTCTGCCATTAGATGTATCACAAACATAAACAAGTCCCGTAGCTGAATTAAACCAAAATTCACCGCTTAAACTTGCTGAACAAGGGCCTGGTGGTGTTGGGCTACTCTTGATTCCGAGTCCGGCCAAAGGCTCGGAAAATTCAAATCCTCCCTCTGCATCATTCCAACACAGCTTGCGATCAACTCCCGCATCATCATCAAAAACAATACAAATATCATTTGCCGAATTATCACCAATTTCTATCACATCTCCAAAAGTTTCCAAATCCAATGGATTTTGAGGATTAACGTTCAATACCCCAACATTGCCTATATCATCGATCACAAATGGTGTCGAATCACCAAATCCATCGTTTACTCGAAGTGAATCGCCTATGCCATCATTTTCAATTGTCACCGCTCCCCCATCATCGGAGTTTCTAATTGTAACGGCCTCATCACCACTCAACTGACCGTCAAAAACCAATCCTCCCGTTTGTCCCTGCAAAGCATCAATTGTAATAATCGAAGCGTTGGCTCCAAAATTATCATATGCCATATCCAAATCTATAGCAGACCCTCCACCACCGGCAATCTGTGACCAATTATTCGAAAGCGCATCTTTACAAATATATAGATCATCAGTATCCGAATCCACCGCCAATTCACCTTCCGACCCGCAGACAGGAGCAGAAATTCCATTAAAATTACCTCCAAAACTTTCTTCTCTTATTCTAAAACTGGAACCCGCCGAAAAATCAATAACTCCATCAGACTCAATTCCACCCGTCACAATCACTTTATGATCAATTTCGAATTCATTATTTAAATTATTCCAGCTTATCTCACCATCACTTCCATCATTTCCAAATTTCAAAAAAGGACTCCCGGTTTGATTCAAGGAATCTATTAAAACACCTTCTGACAAAACTTCATGATAAAGATCATCTTGAAAAATAATCTCAGCTGAAACACCCCTAATTAGCAATGCCGAAACAATCAACGATAACAAGCTTTTTTTAACGAATCTGTCCATTTAAAATGGTTTTTTGTCATTATAACAGATTCTAAGCTTTTTATACAACCAACTCACCTGATATTACCGTTATGGTTTTGTGAAAAATAAGATTGCACTGCATTTTACCATTTATACAATATCCTTCACAAATCAACTATCATCTCTTTTATTAAAATTGTTTAAAACCCTCCTATAACACTGATTCACTGCAAAATATGCATCCAGCTCAACAGTCTCTTCTCTGAAAACATCTTTAGCTTTCTCTCTACAAATTTTAATGCTTCTCAACAATTCTTCCCCATAACTCAAATTCGAATAATATTCAAATTCAGCTTTGTTCATCCTATACGCTGTTCTTCTCAAAGAATTATCCAAACTATTAATATCGTCTTGCAGTTGCATATATTTTTCAGAGTGATAAGGCAATGTCGTTTTTTCTGTAACAACAGAAGATGAACCACAACTCACAAGACCAATACAACAAACAAAATTACTGACATTCAATCTCATATAATATCTTTACAAGAAAGAAATATAACAAAATTATTAAATATAGCAAATGAATATATTGACTTCATTTTTTTAATATAATTGATTATTGTTCATTTAAAATTTTGAAAGTATTTTCGCTGGAATTAAGTTCAGTCATAGTCAAGTATGGAACAGTTATTATTGGAGAGGCATGCCCAATGTTAGCATTTAATAGAACTGGATAATTGTAATCTCCACAGTATTTCATAATGATTTTATCAAGCTTTTCATATTGATTTTTATCATACCTATATGGCCTACCAACAATTAGACCCTTTATTGAACTAAATACTCCAATATTATCTAAATCAGCCAAATATGAATCAAACTCTCCTATACTTAATCCAGTACCAAATTCAAAACCTTCAGGTATATCAATAAAAAATATTCTATTGCTCGGGTCGACCCAATATTTCGTACCAATCAAATGATTGATAGAAGGGACACATCCACCAACAATTTCTCCTGTAGAAAATCCTTCTTTCAGCCATTTATAGCCTTCAGACTTTACAAGTTTTCTTGCTCTTTCAAGATCTTTTTTTTGACCCCAATCCAAAATTTCATCTGTCCACATCTCTGAACTCATAACTTTGCCAATTGTTCCTTCGTTAGAAACGGCTTTCTCAAAGTACTCTTTTGTATAATCAAGTATTTTCGGATACTCACCAAAATCAGTCATCAAATTTGGTCCATAAAAGGTCTGCAGATCAGCCTGTGAAAGAAAAGCATAGTGCAAGACTGAAATGTCAGAGTAACCAACAAATATTTTTGGATTATTCCTAATTAAATCAAAATCAATATGTTTCAAAATTTGATTTGCATGATCCCCACCTATAGCACAAATAATTGCTTTAATTTCATTATCAGAAAACATCTGATGAATATCATCTGCTCTTTCTTGAGCGCTTGCAGAGACATAAT
>WJLA01000019.1 GCA_014728765.1 Candidatus Peregrinibacteria bacterium | reverse complement strand
ACTACATTTATTATTATTTTGAAATATAAATTTCTTATTTAGTGAGCAAGCAAGTTGTAATTATTGAATCCGATGAACAAAAAAAGCTTTTCAATGCTTTTGTGGAAAATCATGAATTGGGGAGTATTCATCAGACTATTGAATGGGGAGAATTTCAAAAAATGCATCCGGATAGAGGTGCTTATTGGCCGATTGCAGTGTTTGAAAATGAAAAGATTGTTGCAATAGCTCTTTTGATAAGGCAAAAATTACCATTCGGTCTGAGTTGGTTATATTGCCCAAGAGGTCCTTTAGCTGACTTTGAATCTGAGAACTTTAAACTATTGTTAAAAAAGATAAAAACTATAGCCAAGCAAGAGAAATCCGTTTTTTTGAGGATAGATCCCGCTATAGAAGCAAATTCCAAAAATTATTTTAGAAAACATGGTTTTAAAAAAGCACATGCCCAGTATCAGCCTGAAACAACTACAATTATTGAGTCTTCAAAATTGAGTGAAGCTGAAATATTGGTCAAAATGAAACCGAAAGGAAGATACAATATCAAACTTGCAAAAAAAAAGGGGGTTGAAGTGACAGTTTCTGAAGGATCTGATGCGGACGTAGAAAAATTTTATGAATTATTAAGTGCGACAACCTCGCGGGACGGCTTTTCAGGCCATTCACTTAGCTATTATAAAAATATGTTAAAATGCCTTGGAGAAAAGGTAAAGCTATATTTGGCAAAATATGATGATAAAGTCATTGCGGCATCTATAGTTACTTTTTGCGGTAAAGAAGCGGTTTATTATTTCGGAGCTTCTTCCAATGACCATAGAAATGTCATGGCACCTTATTTTTTGCAATGGAAAGGTATTGAGGAGGCAGTGAAAAAGGGAATGAATTATGATTTTTTGGGCATAGCTCCCTTAAACGCTGATAAAAGTCATTCATGGGCAGGGGTTACTGACTTCAAATTAAAATTCGGAGGGATTATAAAAAACTATTTTCCTGCACAGGAAAAAATATATCAACCTTTAATGTTCGTGTTAATCAGATTAGTTAAAAAATTCAGATAATTACCATCCGGGTAAATCACGGTAATTCACATCAAAATAATGACTCGGATTACTCTTATATTTTTCGATATCGGAAATCATTTCTTCATATGTGGAAACAGTTCCAAATGTCCCCTTGGAATTAGGACCTTGAGTGTATATTTTGTATTCGATTTGATTGCCTCTATTGATTCTGACATCCAAAACAGGGTTACCTTTTTGTCGATTTCTTTCTATGATACTTCCTGTCTGAACCCATTTTAATTTCATTCTGGCTTGAGATTTGATTCTGCTCTCATCAAAATCATAAAAATGACCTATTCTTTCCTTTTTATTTAGATAATTTTGACGATTGAAAATGATTCTGACCAATTGCTCATGTTTTAAAGTGTCGGGATTTTTCTTGTATGAGCGATAGTTTTCCGCCCAATCTCTGACTGAGGTGATTTCTTGCATCAATTGATTAAAATTGGACACATATCCTCTTCGGTATTTTTCTCCATCTGTTTCCACTTTGTTTCTTTTAATCAAAAATCTTAAAGCTCCGTCTTTTCGAATCTTGACCAAAACTTCCGCATTTCTACCTTTCCAGTCCAATTTAACTCTAACTCCACCTTTGACCTCTTCAAATTTTTTAATATTTCCTATTTTATACATATCTACTGAACTTGAAGCGTATTTTTCCCAAAGGGATTTAGTTTTGATTTGTTCTTCAGTAATTCTTCTTGATAGAGTATTACTCTCTACATAATTTCTCAGCGAAGATAATTTGGAAAAAGCAAGTTTTTTTGAAGTCACATCCAATCCGAAATAGGTTAGATAGTATTTATCATTGGCTTTCTCGATGTTAATTGATAGATCTCTGTTGTTAAATGGTATTTCTATTGTTGTTTTGTATGGGCTTGCAGATAAATCTTCTTCAACTTTTGCAAAGATTCGGTCGTAAAATGATGGGAATTCGCCTTCCGACAAATGCAACTCCGCTTCCAATGAGGGTGTTGGAGCTCCTGTTGGCATTATTCTTCCTTCATATGGCCTTGGATCAATTTTAGGCTTGGATTTGGGTTTTTCTTCGGTTAACTCAGTGGTAGCTCCGGACTCTTTGATTTCAAGATATTCTTCAGCTATCCAATACTCCTTTCCATTGTGAGTAACTTTCAAGAAGACTTTGTTAGCAACTTCAATTGCCGGAGTTTCAGAATTAGCTTTTGTTCTGGTTACTATAGTTCCATTCAAAAGAGGATCTTCAACAATGTTACCATTATTATCTCTTAATCTTGCCAATTGATGAGATCCGGTAGTAACTGTCATTGTTCCAATAAATTTACCGAAAATTGATTGTATTTTTTCCGATTTTTCCCAGTTATCTTTATATGGATCCAAAGATTCATCAGATTTTGACTGTGATTCATCAGATTCAATTCCGCTCTCAGCTGTTGCAACAGGAGGAACTTCACCCGGTGGAGTAGTTCTTTCTGACGATGGATCATTGAAATCATTTAATGCGTAATCAAGATCCGATATTAATTGTTGATAGGCGGTTTGAGCGGTCTCAAATTCTTTGAAGGCTCCTGAGCTTGCCAAATTAGTCAAATTTCCCGAAGCGGCAATTTTGCCATGAGCTTCATTAAGTTTCTTGGTAATTACTCGTTGCCTATCATAATAACTTTGAATTTCTTTTGATGGAATAAGCGGTTTTGAAAGCTCGCTGTTTTTTTGTTCAATAATTGCAATTTTATTGATCATTTCAGGTGCCATAATGGCTTTTTCTTGGCTGGCATAAAGCACAACCTCAAAAAAAGCTTGCTCTTTGACCAGTTCGGCCGGGATATTATTTTTGCCATCAATAAAGTTTTTAATTTCTTGATGATCTTTATTAAATCCAAATTCAAAATATTTATTTTGGCCAACTATTCTTTTCAAATCATTGACTGTTCCGATTTCAGTTTCAGCATATTCAATTTTTAAATATTCTTTTGGTGATTTAATTTTGGTTAGATACTGCATTTGTTGATCTTCTGTATCTAAATTTCCGGCCTTTTCAAATTCACTTTCCAAGTATTTGATATAGTGCTCTCTTGAACCCGGATTAAGCGTTTCTGCCTGCTTAGTCGCTGCTTCAACCGTTTTTCCAACCACTGAACCAATGTCCGCCCCTCTGATTTTGTCATATCCCCATTTTATGGGAGATTGTTCCCAAACTTGATCGACTATACCTTTTTCCTCGGGAATATCGGGTTTGGTTTGGAACTTATTATTGAAAAGACCTTTATTTTCTGAAGCATAAACTTGCTGATAAAGAGTGGCCATAATGAGCTTTGGAGCTCTAAATTTGGTATATTTGTCGGCTTTAGGATAGAATTTTCCTACACCAAGATCATCATCTATATCGTGTTGCTCATAAGTGCTCCAAACCATGCCACTTTCTTCATAATCTTTGGCAATTTGAATAAACTTATCTTCCATAGCCAGTTTTCCACCTCTTCCTTTGCCATGAAAAATGTAATAACCATAAAGATAGCTTTCCAAATCTTTTTTAACCGGATTTTCTTTTCCATCAAGCATGCCTTGATAATTATCTATTGTATGCTTTTTACCTTTTTTGTCTTTCAGGCCACCATTTTGATCGGTTATTCTTTCAATATGAGCCATGGTTTCTTCCCATCTTTCTTCAAGTCCATAATATTCAAAAGGTGATTTGACATGAAATAACAACTCTAATTGCTTTTGCTCATTTCCTTGATAACCTTCAGTTATTAATTGTTGAAAGATCGGCATTAGGTAGCTTCTTTCATATTGATCTCTTTGCTCCTCCGTCATCAACAATTCGTTTCTGGTAAGTTTTAAAAAACCTTTCATCATGCCTCTGACCGTATCAAATTCAGACAAATGCTCCACTTCTTTATCATTTCCAAGTTCAAGACCGGCTTCCACATGTGAAAGATCAAATCTGTGAATTAAACCTCCCGTAGCATATCCAGTTATATTAAGCGGATCGGACCAAGAAGATTCATAAAGCGCGACTGCCTTTTTATAGGCATTTTCAGCTCTGATTTTTCCTTGATCACCTCTACCTCCATAAACATATTCTGCATAGAGATAGCCGTTTAATTGATGTCTGGCAGGATTTTCGGCATTCGTAATTTTCTTGCCATCAAATCTTAAAGCATTGGGATAGATTGAGTCTTCATAATCTTTAATAGGATTTTCATCAGAATCAGGATGAGTTTTTAAATCCAATGTATGCTTGACCGCCCTCCAATCAAATTTTATTTCTTCTTTGAGTCCACTCAACTCCTCTTTAGCTTCTTCCTTAACTTTTTGACCTTTGAGAATTCTCTCTTCAAGCTTTTTTAATTGAGCAGGTGGTTTTTCTTCATAAGTCCTGCTTTTTTCTATCTTGGCAGCTTTAGAAATCGCCTCTTTAGTGTCTTTTTTGGTCCTTTCTTTAACTTTGTAGTATTCAGAGAGTGCTTGTTTGATTTGTTTTTGATATTCAGATTTGCTTTTTTCGATTAGTTCTTTGGCAACCAATTTGGTTTTTGAATCTGTTAAAAGATCTGAAATTTTGACCGGTTTACCGTTTGATTCCAGGTTAACATCGATCAGAACACGATCTATGTTTTCCATGGTAACGAATTCCGCATCTTCAAGCAGTTTTTTTTCTATTTCCTCTTTGGTTCGTCCGGCTTCTTCAAATGCTTTGATTTCATCTTGAAGTTTTTTTGAGCGTTCATGCGCTTCTCTTTGAATCTCAATATCAAGCTTACCTGTTTCATATTGATCAATAAAACTTATTCTGGCAGCTTGTTCCAAAAAAATCAGTCTTTTTTGTGTTAGTTTTGAGCTTTCCGGTCGAAAAAAGTCTCTTTTTAGCATGTTGAATAAAGCTATATCTGGTAATTATAGCAAATTTTAGGGCTTTTTAAAAGAGCTGCTTTTTTATTCCTTGTTGAAGATCATTAAAATTATTTTGATTGGCTGTTGTTATCTTTTTTGATAATTCCTCAAGGTTTGCATTGTTTTTGTTTTCCTCATCCAAAAGTTGATAATAAATATACATCAAAACCGGTTTATTATTGTTTTTGATCTGCTTTTCAACTGAAGATTTTATTTCATCAGACAATTCTTGATAGCTTTCTGATTTGGCCATCAATTTTTTCAGATTTTCCAAGGAATATTTGTTTTGCATAAAATGTATAATATTTATGCATTGTACCATCTTTTATGCCCTTTTTAAAGCTTTTTCTTTAAGCTTTCTGATCTTTTGTTCTTTAGCATCACTTTTTTTGAAGAGCAAATTGTATAGAGTTGGAATAACCAGCAATGTTAACAAAGTTGAACTGGATAATCCGAACACTAATGAAGCACCAAGACCTTCCCAGGTTTCATTGTTTAAAGTGATTGGAATCATACCGATAATGGTTGAGGCTGAAGTCAAGAAAATCGCCTCAAGACGAGATTTGGAAGCGTCAATAATGGATTCTTGAAACTTGATACCCACTTTTTCATTCTGCCTGATTTTTTCAATCAAAATAATTGCGTTTTTAACGACTATTCCAAATAGAGCTAAAATTCCGATTAATGCAGGGAAAGAAAGAGTGAATCCGGCTATTGTCAGCCCATAAAATACACCTGTCATAGCAAGAGGAATTGTGGCAAGTACCAAAACAGCTCTTCTAAATGAATTAAACTGAATAACCATAGTCGAAACAATCAATATGAAAGCTACTATCATAGCTCTAAGAATTGATAAAATCGACTCCTGATTGGACTCTTGTTGACCACCTACACTTACTTCATATCCCTCAGGAAGTGGGTTTTCATCCAACATGGACTGAAATTCTTGATAAACTTCACCAGGTAACGTGGGTGATTCGACTCCTGCCGAAAGAGTAATCACTCTTCTTTCGTCCTGTCTGCGTATTGTTTGGATGGAAGAACCAATTTCGATGTCGGCAACATCTCCAATAGTGATTGGTTGACCAAGGTTGTTGATCAATTTCAAGTTTCTTAATGCATCGACAGAATTAATTGATTGATCAGAAAACTCGGCCACTATGTCAATTTCGTCTTCATTTCTTAATAAAGAAGTTATTTCACTGCTGGAAATTGCGGTTCGAAGCGTTGATGCCACTTGTTGCGCGGTAATTCCGTGTATTTGAAGTTGTTCCGGCTTCAGCTTAAAAGTAAATTCACCTGGAGTCAGTGTAAGTGAAATATTTTCGTTTACTGTTCCTTCAATTTCAGAAATCTTAGCTTTGAAATTATTGGCTATTCTTTCCAATTCCAAAAGATCATCACCAAGGAAACTAACTGAAAAATCCGCTCCGGTCGGTGGTCCTCCCGAAATTTCGACCACTTCTATTTCAGCGCCGTCAATATCTGCCAATTTGTTTCTGAGTTGTGGTGCATAGTTATATGACTTGATGGGGTTTGGTCTTTCTGACTCAGGATAAAGGTTAATGGAAAATTGCGCGCGATTGGTTTGTCCCGCGTTTGAACTACCTCCACCCCCTGTTCCATCAGAAAGATTAACTCCCGAAGAGCCGATCACTACTGAATATGTTTTAATATTTGGCTCATCAAGCAATACTTCTTCAACCTCAGTAACAACTTTTTCCGTTTCTTGCAGGATCATGCCAGGTGGTCCTTCTATGTTTACAAACATAATTTCATAATCTGCCGGTGGTATAAATTCCGATTTAAGAATACCTGACGCAGGAAGATAAAGCGCTCCGGCGAAAATTAACGATGTAAAAATCAATACAAAAGCTGTTACAAAGCGGGAATTTAATATTTTTCTTAAAACTTTTTCATAATATGGCAATATGTTGTCCAGCTTAACCACACCTTGCGTCCATTTACTCCATGCAGATTTTTGAGACTCAGGACTTAAGTATTTTTGTCTGATTCTGGCTTTAATTTTGGCGTTGCTGGCAGTTTCTTCCAGCATTAATTGCTCATTGTTAAGCAATTTATCTTTAAGAGACTTTCGATACCAGAATAATAGAGAAAAAATGATAAATCCCAGTATGAAAAGTGCAATTAACGGAATTAAGCCGGGAGAAGATAATGCGGAAATCAATACGATTAAAAATGCCAAGATAAATAAACCGACTATTGTTTTAAAATAACCCAAAGTAAATCTGGTTCTTTCAAAAAATGCCGCCATAGGATGATTGATAAAAATTGCCGTTAAAGTTGAGGAAATCAAAGTCATTGTAACGGTAAGTGGAATCGATTTTATAAATTCCCCAATGATTCCTGTGGCTAATAGAAGGGGAACAAAAGCAAATATTGTGGTAAGAGAAGTTGTTAAAATTAAAAATTTAAAATCTCTGAAAACCAATAAAACAGCTTGCTCGGGCGTAAATCTTCCTGTTCTTAAATATTGCTTTGTAGCTTGAACAACAACGATTGCGTCATCCACCAAAAGGCCTAATGCTAAAATCAAAGAAAATAATGACAGAAAATTGATGGTTAGTCCTGCTGCATACATCAAGCCGAATGTGGCCGCAAACACTATCGGGATTGATAAACCTGCCACCAAAGCTTCTTTTAGTCCCACAAAAAGAAAAAGCACAATGGTTACCAAGGCTATGGTTATCAAGGCATCTCTTCTTAAACCAAAATAGTCATCTCGAATGAAATCGGCCTCATCCAGAGTGGTTTCGATTTTAATATTTGAAGGTAATTCACTTTGTTTCAACTCTTCAATTGCAGCTTTTCCCGAATCTATCAAATCAATTATTGAAGCTCCTGTTTTTTTGACAAGGTTAATTGTAATTGCATTTTCAGGTGGATTTCCCTCTACTGAAAATCTGTTTATTACTTGGTTTTCTGTTGCTCTTTCGACTACGGAAGCAACATCTTGAACTCTGATAATCTGATCCTCTGTGCTTTTGATCGGTAACCTTCGAATGTCTTGAACGTTTTGATAGTCATTTTCAATGCTAAGAGAATATTCAAAATTGGAAATATCAACCGTTCCCAATGGCAAATTGACATCATTGCTTCTGATAGCATTTAAAACTTGATCAGTAGTCACCCCATAAGTAGTCAATTTATTGGGGTTAATGGAAATTCTAATTTCTTCACGGTCACCACCACTGATAAGGACTTCACTAGTGCCAGGTAATTTTAATAATTCATCTTGAACCAATTCCGCATATTCACGAAGGGTAAAGTTGTCGTAAGGTCCCGTAATAACCATTGTCCAAATTGGACTACTGGAAAAAGATACCTCGCTGACTATCGGATCATTGGCTTGATCAGGCAAGCCTCCGCTAGCAGAATCAACTGTATCTCGAAGTCTTCTGATCGCATCATCCAAGTCTTCATTTGCTTGAAATTCGACAGTGATTGATGCAAAAGAATTTAAAGCACTTGAACTTACTGTTTTTACTCCTTCTATATTAACTATTTCATCTTCTATCTCTTTGATAATCAATTCTTCAACATCTGATGGAGAAGCTCCGGGCAATGATACAGTCACTATTCCAAAAGGAATTTCCACTTCAGGATTAGATTCTAGCGGTAGTTGTAAAAAAGAAAATATTCCCCAGACAAAAACAGAAATAATGACAAGAATAACCACTCGGAAATGATTGATAAAATAGTTCATGAAAGTTTGTCTTTCTTTCTTAGTGAACTTTAATTGATTCAAATATAATGAATCAGATGATTGTTCCTGCTTTTTTTGAGGATTTTGATTCATGATTAATTTTTGCTTATTTCTATTGCTTGACCATCTGTAAGATATTTTGCGTTTCTAACTATGATTTCCCGTTCGGCAGTCAAGCCACTTAAAATCTCGACTTGATCACCATAAACCTCGCCCAGTTCAACTACTACTCTTTTGGCTACTGATCCTTCTCTTACAAAGACGCTTGATTCTTCAGTCCCAATTGTGACCGCATCAAGAGGAATAAAAAATGCCTCGGATGTAATATCAGATCTGATAGGCAAACGGACTTCCATAGTTTGATTATTCCTAAAGAAAACAGGAGGAAGATCTATGATTACATTTACAAGTTTGGTTTGTTTGTCGGCAATTGGAGAAACGCTTAAAATTGGAGCTTCAACCGATCTATCGGCAATTGCAATTTCAGCCGTGCTTCCCGGTATTATACCTTCAGCTGCTTGAATATCTACGCCCACCTCCAATTGGAAACTTTTGGCACTGATTATTTCAGCCATAACATTTTGAGGTGAAACACTATCACCAGTCTCCACATTAACATTACCTATAATGCCAGATGTTGTTGCTTTGACCAGCAAGCTGTCAGCATTATCTTGAGCGGTTTGATAATTCATTTTAGCAATTTCAAGCTGTGATTCCGCTTGAGCCAAAGAAGTTTTCCTTTGGATTTGCTTTGTTTGATAACCTTGTTTTGCCAACTCCAAAGCATTTGTTGTGTTTTCTTCCAAACCCAAACTTTCGATTGTAGATAGTCTGTTCAATTCCAAAACTTCCAATTGGTTTTCTTGTTGTTGAATTTGTGAAATTAATTGATTATCTCCGATTTTTAAATTATCCAATGTGGTTTCATAACCAAACCTTGCATTTTCAATATTTTTGTATAATTCATCCAAAGTTGAATTCAGTGACTGAATTTGTTCTTGCTTGGACTGAATTGCTTGGTTTAGCATTGCTTGTTTTTCAGGATTTTCCGTATCATCAAATTCGTCATCCAGCTCATCAATATCAATCAAAATGCCTCTTTTTTGATCTTGCAATTCATTGATTTGAATAATCAAATCATCGATGTCGGATCTTGATTTGGCCAAAGTTGTAGTATTTTTTTCTATAGTATTTTCCAAGCTGTCATTTAAAATTTGTATAGTGTCTCTGACTCCTTGTATATTTTGATTAATCTGTTGAACATTGAGTGATGCCGCTTCGGCTTGATTAATCGCACTTTGCAATTCCAATTCTGATACTTGTGCCGCCACTTGATTGTTGGCTACTGTAGAATCATAATTAATTTGAGCTTGATTCAAATTTTCCAGCGCAATTTGTAATTGCCTTTCAGAAGGATGACTTGTATTGTTGTTTCCTTTTAATCTAAACAATATTTGTCCTTCATTCACTTGCTGCCCGGGACTAATCAAAATTTCACTGACTATACCACTTGTGGAAGGCATAATTTCAGCTTGTATCTTAGATTGTACGGTTCCCAGTGCATCAATATAAAACTTTTCAACTTGCTCAGGTGTAACAGTTGTAACTTTTACGGGCCGCTCATCCGCTTGCACTTGATTTTGTTCATTTTCATTTGTTTCAACTCCGTTGTTGCTTGTAAAAAAAGCTATTCCGGCAGCAATAATTCCGGCAATTATTATGAAATAAAGAAGATATCTAAGAAATTTCATGTAATTTAATTTAATGAGAAGGGATAATAAGAATATCTCACTTACTTGTCAAACGTATTTTTTATTTTTTAATTAATTTTGTGTTTTTTATTTTTATTTAATTTCAAGGGGATAATTTGTGATTGGTTCAGAACTGCTCTTTGAGAAAGGAGGCTAGGTGTCTCTACTTGACCTCGAACAATTTCGCATAGGCCATCTGGTAATCCTGATGGCCATGTTACTTCTTTTTGAACTAATAAAATTTTATTTTGAAAAGAAGCATGAAAACGCCGCTCTGCTCAGAAGAAAATTGGACAAGTATCGAAATCGTTGCGAAGAGCTTTGGAATGAAAAACAGCATTGGCAAATTTATTCTTTGAAACTCAAAGAATACCTGAACAATATTCTTACTGAACGGGCCGGTCTGGATAAGCCTCCAAATATTCCCACTTTGGTTGAATATGAGGTAGAAACATTCACTATCCCCCATAAGGAAAAAGAAATGGAAAAGCCCAAAATTGACACTGAAAAAGTGGTCAAAGAAATTGGAATCTTTCGAATGCTGGTGATGGGAGTTTTGCTCTCTACTCTAGTTTCAATGATTTTGAATTCGTACAATCGAATTCGTCATGGATTTTTCAAAAAGGAGGTTAGGAAGGAGTAGCTAAATTTTTAAAAAGAGCGTTGAACCGGCTTGACTTATAGCCGCCCATAGAAATGGGCGGCTATTTTTTCCCAAGTTTATCTTGCGAAGAATGCTATGGTAAGGTTAGAATTTCTAACTATTTTAAAATACAAATGAACGCAATTGAGATAAAAAACCTAAAGAAGAAGTATAAAAATGGTCCTTGGGCCTTGAAAGGAATTGATTTAGTTGTTGAAGAGGGTGATTTTTTTGCTTTGCTTGGAGCTAATGGGGCCGGAAAAACCACAATAATAGGAATTTTGACGAGTGTATTAAATAAGACATCAGGAAAAGCTTATGTTTTTGGTCATGATATTGACAAAGAATTGGATCAGGCAAAAAGAATGATTGGCGTGGTTCCGCAAGAATTTAATTTCAATATTTTTGAAACGGTCTTCGACATAGTGTGCACTCAAGCCGGATATTTTGGTATTCCTTGGGCAAAAGCCGGTGAAAGAGCTGAAATTGTTTTGAAACAACTTGGATTGTGGGAAAAGAGAAATGCCAAATCAATGTCACTTTCCGGGGGAATGAAAAGAAGGCTGATGATAGCAAGAGCTTTGATGCATGAACCTAAGCTCCTGCTTTTGGATGAGCCTACCGCAGGAGTGGATGTAGAGCTAAGATATGAAACTTGGGAATATATCAAAGATTTAAACAAGAATGGTACTACAATAATTTTGACTACTCATTATCTTGAAGAGGTTGAACAGCTATGCAAAAATGTGGCGATCATTAAAGAAGGAGAAATTATTGCAAATGATAGTGTCAGAAATCTATTGAATACAGTTGAAAGTCAGACATATGTTTTGACTGTTAACAGAGTTCCAAACTGTGAAAAAATTTCCAAATATAATTTAAATCCGATTGATGACTCGACTTTGGAAGTTGAAATAGGCATAAATGGCAGTTTAAGCTCATTGGCTCAGGAATTGAGCCTGAATGATGTGGAAATTATGGATGCAAGACCCAAAAATAACAGAATGGATCAATTATTTTTAAATTTATTAAAAAAATAGAATGTATTTTAAAGAAACTTCAGTCGCGCTTTATACTTTGGTAAGAAAAGAAGTAGTAAGGTTCTTGAGAATATGGACTCAGACTTTACTTCCTCCTGCAATAACACAAACTTTGTATTTTATAATTTTCGGTACATTTATCGGTTCTCAATTGAGAGATATTGAGGGAATATCGTATATGGCATTTATTGTGCCGGGACTTATAATGATGGCTGTCATAAATGCATCATATTCGAATGTGGTCGCATCATTTTTCGGCTCAAAATTTCAAAGAAATGTTGAGGAATTGATGGTTTCACCAGTACCGACTTGGGTTATTATCGCCGGTTATAGCGTCGGCTCCGTTCTTAGAGGAATATTGGTCGGATTAATTGTTTTTGTAATTTCTTGGTTTTTTACCACTCCAGATATATACAATTTCGGAGTTATTGCCCTGTTCATTTTATTGACTTCATTGTTATTTTCATTGGGCGGACTAATAAATGGTCTTTTTGCCAGAAAATTTGATGATATCAATATTTTTCCGGTGTTTATTTTGACTCCTCTGACATATTTTGGGGGTGTGTTTTATTCGATAGATATGCTGCCTGAATTTTGGCAAATTGTTTCAAAATTTAATCCCATAGTTTATATGGTAGACGGATTCAGATATGGATTCCATGGATTTTCAGACTTTAATGTTTGGTTAAGTCTTGGTGTTTTGGCTGTATTCGTGCTATTGCTTGGCGGAATCAACTATTATTTGTTTGATAGAGGGATAGGGATCAGGAATTAAAATCACTTTGCTCATAAAAATGCTCCTGATGACGGAAATGGGTTTCTATGACTTGTTTTTTTAAGTGTTTGCGTTTGATAGCACAGCTATAAATTTCTGTTCTGTTAATAACCTCTTTAATGTATGCAACTGCCCCATTAGCATATTCGCAATATATACAATTAACTTTTTGAAAGATGTTTAATTCGGATAAATTCCATCTTTCCAATGAAAAATAATCTTTTCTTTTGACTCTTGGATAATTAAAAATTGCAAAATAAAAGAAGTGATAAAACATCATCCAAATGTCCAATAAAAAAATCGGTAACAGACAAGAGTAACTAATAAGTGCGGCAAAAACTCCGGCTATTCTTGTGAATTTTTTTGTTTTAGTTGCTCGCTTGGGTATTAAAAAAAGATGCTTTTGAAAAGGTTTCATACCATAAATATAGAGTAATCAGCTTTAAAATGCAATCTAAGTAGATTTTGTAAATTTGACATGAAAGAACAATTCTTTAAACTAAACATACTAAGAGTTAAAAATATGAAATATGTCTAAATTAAAAATAGAAACCGGCACAGAAAATAAAGTATTGAGAGATTTATCTCAGCCGGTTAAAAAAGTTGATAAAAATATCATTAAATTTGTGACTGATATGGAAGATACAATGATGAAGTCAAACGGAGTAGGTATTGCAGCGCCACAAGTTGGCATGAATATCAGAATTATTGTAGTCACTTTGAATGTGGATACCAAACAAGCCGTTAATGTAGGAATGATTAATCCTGAAATCATTTATCGATCAGAATTAATGGAAATTGGAGAAGAAGGTTGTCTTAGTCTTCCTGAAATTTTTGATAATGTTAGAAGGCATAAAGAAATAACTGTTAAATTCATTGATTTAAAAGGTAGAGAACAATTCTTAAAGCTTGCAGATTTTAATGCAAGAGTGGTTCAACATGAAATTGATCATCTTGATGGAGTGCTTTTTACCGATAAGATTGAAAAAGGGGCTTTTTTGCCATTGGCTAATCAAAAGCATCAGCAAATATGATTATTTTTTTAACTCCGCTTCTATAAAAGCATCAATTTGTCCGTCCAACACTTTTTCGGGATCATGCTCTTCATGATTTGTTCGATGGTCTTTGACCATCTTGTAGGGCTGTAAAACATAGGATCGGATTTGATTACCCCAACTCATTTCCACTTTTTTTCCTTTAATTTGATTTAGTTCTTCTACTTGTTCTTTTTCAGCCATCTCCGTTAGCTTAGCCAACAAAATTTTCATTGCCTGCTCTTTGTTTTGATGTTGCGATCTTTCATTTTGGCAAGCTACCGTTATACCTGTCGGCAAGTGAGTGATTCTGACTGCGGAAGAAACTTTATTGACATTTTGTCCCCCAGCTCCACCTGCCCTGAAAGTGTCTATTTTAAGATCATCTTTATTTATTTGTGCTTCGTGTGTAGTGTCCACTTCAGGCATTACTTCGACCATGGCAAATGATGTTTCTCTGGAATTTTGTGAATTGAAAGGTGAATTTCTGACCAAGCGATGAACTCCCTTTTCACATTTTAAATAACCGTAAGCAAAAGGTCCTTGAATGTATATTGTAACAGATTTGGTTCCTACTTCTTCTCCTGGAGATCTTTCAATAACTTTTGTTTCAAAATCGTTTTTTTCGGCATATCTTAAATACATTCTTAGTAACATATCGACAAAGTCCATGGCATCTTTACCACCGGTCCCGGCATAAATAGAAAGTAGAACATTGTTTTGATCAAATTTTCCACTTAAAAAAGTTTTTATTTCCAGCTTTCGCCATTTTATTTCCAATTGATCGATCATATTTTTCAGCTCTTCAGCTTCTTCGGGATTTTCTTCAATACTGATATCGGGAAAAAGCTCAATTAAATCCGCAGCCTCCTTTTTGATGCTTTGCCAGTCGTTCAATTCATTCTGTAGATAAGCAATCTTTTTTGTAACTTGTTGAGCATTTTCTTGATTATTCCAAAAATCGGGCCGCTGACTTTGTTCTTCTAATGAATTTAACTCGGCATTCAATTTTTCAAGGTCAATTTTACCTAGCGCCGCTTTAATTTCCTGGCTGATAGTTTCAAGTTTTTGTTTATGTTCTTGCACTTTAAAAGATTTATTTTTTCAATTATCAAGGATAAAATTTCAGATGGCAAGCTATTTGGAAGCGTAAACATTGTTAATTTTTTCAATGGTATCATTGACCAATTTGTCTATTCTTTCTATTTCAGAAAATGAGAGTCCTTTTTGATAATTACATTTCCAATATTCATAGATTTCTCGCAAAGAAACAGCATTGGTTTGATAATCCCAAACTTGAGGAACTTTGCCATAAGCCCCATATCTTGCTTGAAAATAATCTCTGAATAGCAATTTCAGCTCTTCAGACTTCAAAAACTCCCCAGTTGAATTAATGTCTTGAAATGTATAATCCTTCATTTTTTATAGTAATGATAATTAAATTTATATATTTTTTTTATTTTGTCAATTTACTTGGTTTTTATTGCTCAATTTTGTTTTACTGCTAAAATCTATGCGCATAATTCTTAAACCTTCCGATGGCTGGAACAGCTAGAAAAATTTTGTTTAACACCGGTGTGCAGGTTGCGGCAAAAGTGATTGTTGGACTATTTGCAGTGGTGATATTAAAACTTCTAACCACTTATCTTGGGAAAACAGGTTATGGTTTTTATAAATCAATTTTTGAATTTCTAGCTTTATTTGCCATTGTCGCCGATTTGGGATTGTTCACGATTGGTGTCAGAGAAATGAGTAAGGATAGGGAAAAAGAAGCAATGGTGTTGGGAAATTTAATGTCTATCAGGACAATTGTAATTGTATTGATGGCTATAGTTGCAGTGATTGCGGCAATATTCATGCCGGCCTTTCAAGGTAATATAGGTCCCATCGCAGTTGCCATGGCCGGTTTAGCGACTATTTTTGCCATTTTAACCGGAACAATTTCGTCAGCACTGCAAGTGCACTTGAAAATGGAATGGAATTCAATCGCTTCCATTTTGGGTAAACTTGTTACGCTGGGATATATGCTATTTGTGATTTTTGTGTGGTTTCCTCATTCATGTGATGTTGATTCAATACAATTTTTAAGCAGTAACGGCAGTTGTAATATTTCCGAAAATAATTTTCTTCAATTATTGGTTGCGGCTATTATAGGAAACTTTGTTATGGCGGCTGTCACATTTTTTGCTACCAGAAAGATTGTTAAAGTTACTTATCGATTTGATTTCAAATTTTGGAAGGATGTAATTTGGAAAGCCTTGCCTTATGGTATTGCATTAGTGTTAAATCAAGTCTATTTCAGAATTGGCTCTATCATGCTATTGAATATGAGAGGTCCTGACGCAGTGGCTATTTATACCGCACCATTGACTATTTTAGAAGCAGCAGGGATTATTCCGCTTTATTTTATGAATTCTATTCTGCCTTTTTTGACAAGAGCTTTACAGCAAAAGGATGGTAGTCATAAGAAAATTATTCAGTATTCTTTTGACTTTTTGATGATGACAGCATTGCCAATTGTGGCCGGGACAATTGTTTTGGCTTATCAGTTTATTGCAATCGTTTCAACCAAGGAATTCTTGAGTAGATTGAGTGAAGGTTTTTATGGATCTGACATTATTTTGCAAATCTTGATTTTTGCTTTGTTATTCAGCTTCTTGAATGGTCTTTTCGGATATATGCTGGTTGCATCAAATCATCAAGATAAACTTTTATGGAGAAATCTGGTAGGTGCTTTGATTACGATTGTTTTAACTTGGCTGTTGATACCTATACTTGATGAAAGAGGCGCGGCTATTGCCAATGTAATAACTGAAATTTATATAACCGTAGTTTCATTCTGGCTTGCTAAACGATATGTTAAATTTAAATTAAATTTAAAGACTTTTTGGAAAATTTGTTTAAGCACAGCAATTATGGCTACAACTCTTTATTTTGCCAAAGATTTTGTGCTCAACTTTTTCGGCGTTGAAAGTTTGATTAAACAAGTTATTGCAGTTACCGGATTGGTTGGTTTCGGTGCCGCAATTTATTTTGGAGTTATGTTGCTTACGCGAGGATTAACTCCAGAAATGATTAATATGATCAGAAAGAGAAAAGGAGGAGCCTCTGTTGCAAGCAGTGCTGAGGTCGAGGATGAAATTAAATAATATTTTCTCTTTTTTGTCACCCTCTTTCTTGTAGTTTTTGGCTTATAGCCTATTTTTTTGATGCTTTTTGTGGTATAATTATTAGATATATTTTGCTATGGAAAACAGAAAAAAAATTGAACAGGATTTAAAGCTGGAATTAATGCATTGCATGCTTATTTCTTCGGAAGATAAAAAGTTTTGGCTTAATCAGATTAATACGTTGCCCGATAACTTATTAAAAATTCTTCTTGAAACCGTTCGACGTAAAAATCAAATGGTTGACAAATACATCGATGTAGCGCTGAGGAATGATCAAGATCACATAGCGCTTTCGCAATTGAAAGATTATATCAAGAAAGCTAAAGCCAGAGCTTATAAAATTGAAGATGAGACTGAAGCGTCCGGCGTCGAAGCGGAGCTGGAAAAAAAATTAAAAGATTTGGAATAAATGTCAGAACAATTTCACTCACAAATTGAATCACATCAAAAGGAGCTGGCCTCAATGGAAACACACAAGGAATCTCCGGAAGAATTACGTGCGAAAATTCGTGAGCATCGTGCCACCATTCAACACGCTGTCGACAATGGACAACAAGAGTTGAAATCTGCAGCCGGCAAATTAAATTCACCAGAGGCCAAAGATTATTTGTCTAAAGCTGTTGGAAAATTAGCTGGTGTAATGGCTCGTATCGCTGAAAATGGTAGGTCTGTTATGCAAAAGCATAAGGCTAAACAGGAAATTGGTAATGGTCACTATGAATCTATTGGGAGTCTGAGCGCATCTCTGAAAACCGAGCTAGCGAATCAGAAATCGGATATCGCCAATTTTCAAAAGCTTGAAGATATACAAACAGAAAAGGAGAAATTGGCGAAAGAATATGAAGAAATGGAAAAGAGAAAACCTGAGTCATATGATGTATTGGCAAAAGAGGGACACAAGAAAGGAGACAGGTTTGCGGAGTTATACGGCGCACTACCAAAAGAGATGATATCATCGGAGGGAGCGTTTTTGCTTAACGAATTGAGAAACCTGGATTTAGACGGAAAAGTCTTTAAAGAAAAAGCTGCATCATATGAAAGATTGGAGGCAGCAAGTAAAAAGATATCAGACCGAGAACCTGATCTAGTTAAAGCAGCGGCGATATTTGAAAGCAAATCAATAGAATCAGGAGAAAAGAAATATCAGTTACTAAGTTTGTCTACAGAAGCGGTTAAAGAATTGTCAGATATCAAGAAAACGCTTAAGACAGAAAAAGCGGCGTTTCCTGAGAGTTGTCAGGAATTATATGATGAAAAGATGGGACAGGTGGAAGAAAGAATCAAGATGGCGCAGAGTTATCTTGAATATTATGCATTGGAAGAAACGATAGCGAAAGAAGATTTGGGAAAATATGTACAGCTGACAGAAGAAGGAGAATTAATATTGACACCGGCCTATCAAAAGCTAAATGAAAGAGAGCAGGTGGATGTAATGATGAAGATTAGAGAATCAAGGCAAGAAGTAATGGCACAAATAGAAGAGCTATCTGCATTACCTCATGAAAAAGCGTACTTAGAAGGTAAAAGATTAATGGCATCAGGAGATCCATATGCAGCAAAGGAGGAGTTATTGAAATTCATGAAATATGGAGGAGAAAAACCTGAAGACAAAGTAATCGAGTGCAAAGAGCTTTTGAAACAAATCATGCTGTTTCAATACAAACAAATGGAGCATGATATTCAATTAATAGAGCATTCACATGATTCAGCTTGGAAAAATCATGGAGAGGATATGCTGGGAGCATATAGGATTAAGGTACAGAAAAAGACATTGAAGTTAGTCAAAACATATATAGAAAGTGGATCATATTTAAGTATAGAAGAAATACAAAAAGAGTTATCAGAATCAGCAGAAAAATTTGGGAAAGAACCAACAGGAATAGATGATGAAGTTTTGAGGACGCAAGCATGGTTCAAAGAAAATGATAGCACCTATAATT
>WJLA01000018.1 GCA_014728765.1 Candidatus Peregrinibacteria bacterium | reverse complement strand
GTGGTTTATCACAATTTACATGAAACATTAGCAAAAAAAGGAGTTATATTTGAAAGTTGCGAAGGAGGAATTAAAAAATGTCCTGAACTTTTCAGAAAATATTTCGGTTCAGTAATACCGATCGCAGATAATAAATTCGCATCATTAAACACAGCGGTTTGGAGTGGTGGAAGTTTCATATACGTACCGCCAGGTGTTCATGTTGATTTACCTTTACAGGCATATTTCAGAATTAATGCTGAATTCATGGGGCAATTTGAAAGAACGCTAATTATTGCCGATGAAGGTAGTTCTGTTCACTATGTTGAAGGATGTACCGCTCCGACTTATTCTTCTAATTCATTGCATTCGGCTGTTGTTGAAATCATTGTCAAAAAAGGAGCCAGAGTTCAATATTCGACAATTCAAAATTGGTCAAGCAATGTCTATAACTTGGTAACAAAGAGGGCAAGAGTTGAAGAAGATGGTGAAATGTTTTGGCTTGATTGTAATATTGGATCAAAAGTAACCATGAAATATCCTGCGGCTTTGTTGGTAGGACCGCGTGCCAAGGCGGAAATACAAAGTGTGGCTTTTGCAGGTAAAGGTCAACATCAAGATGCTGGAGCCAAAGTAATTCACGCAGCCCCAGATACATCATCTACCATTGTTTCTAAATCAATTTCGAAAGAAGGTGGTAGAACTTCATATAGAGGTTTGGTTAAAGCTACTGTACAGGCTAAAAATATGAAATCCAGAATTGTGTGTGACGCCTTATTATTGGATGACGAAAGCAGGTCTGACACTTATCCGACTATGGAATGTGATGTCGATAATGTAAATATTGCTCACGAAGCAACTGTATCTAAGATTTCAGAAGATCAGCTTTTTTATTTAATGTCGAGAGGTTTTTCTGAACAAGAAGCAGCTACTATGATAGTGAATGGTTTCATTGATCCGATAGTAAAAATCTTGCCAATGGAATATGCCCTTGAAATGAATAGATTAATGGAATTGGAAATGGAAAACTCAATTGGATAATTATGGAAAAATTTGAAACATTACAAGCTTTGTTAACACTGGAAAACGGCGAAGAAAAAAATTTGCGTTTAACAGGCAAAGATGATTGTAAAATATTGATAAATGAAAATGCAAAATTACAATTAAACTTATACTTATTGAGTTCGATAGATTTGGTGATTGTATTGCAAGGTGAACAGGCAATTTTAGATCTGGAAATAGTTGATATCGGTAAAAATTCATCTGATCATCAATGTAAAGTAACCACAGAACATCTTTCGCCTTATACCACTTCAAAAATTATTGTTAAATCTGTCCTTTATGACCAAAGCCGGTTTAATTTTTCGGGAAATGTTAAAGTTCCTAAAATTGGTCAATTTACTGATGCTCATTTGGAGCATAAAACACTTTTATTATCCGAAAACGCTAAAACCAGAACTATTCCGTCTATGGAAATAGTAGCTAATGATGTAAAAGTAAGTCACGCTGCAACAATAGGGAAAATAGATGAAGATATTCTTTTCTATTTGGCTTCAAGGGGCTTTGATAAAAATGAAGCTGAGAAATTTATAGTGGAAAGTTTTTTAGGAGAATTTAGATATATAAAATAATTTTAGATAGACTAAACTCAAGATTTATTTTGATGCAGTTTTGTGGTATAATTAATAAATATAGCAAATTTTCATGAAATATATTGCTACAGAATACGAAGGAATTTTCTATCCTTCCGATCCACAAGTTTTAAAAGAATATATTGAAAAATGTGAAAGTGCCAATACTGATTTTGGACCAGACTTGAGTATGTTAAAAATCAAAGCATTGATTGTTCCCAGTGGCGACTATGTAAATGCAGGTGCAATTGCTTTATCGGCCTATCGAGAGTTAGCTCATAGAAAAATCAAAAAAGTAATTATTCTCGGTTCATCCAGCTATGTAAGATGCGAAGGTATTTGTTTGACAGAAAAAGATGGCTTTGAGTGTCCTCTTGGAAACATTGAAATTGAAAAAGCTGATATTACTAAATTAAAACAATCACTTCCATTTAATGTTAATGAACAAGTAATGAAAAAACAGCATTCAATAGAGGTTCAATTGCCATACATTAAACATTATGCTCCGAATGCAAAGGTTGTTCCATTGGTTATTGGTAAAAATATTAAATTTGCCGAGGTGGCGGATAAAATAGCGGAATTGGTGACTGAACAAACCATAATTGTAGTCAGTACAAATTTTTCCCATTATCTTAGTTACGATAAAGCAAATGTAGCTGATAAAATATCAAATGACGCAATTATGAGCATGGTTACAAAAGATATACTTGAGCAAGGAGAAGCTTCTTCAATTAATGGACTGGCAATTTTGAATGAAATTGCTTTATTGAAAGAATGGACACCAATGTTTTTAAAATATTCCAATTCAGGTGAAGACCAAGAAGATAAAAATTCAGTGATAGGATATTCCAGCTTTCTTTATTTTGAGGACTAGACTTGATTTTATCACGATAAAAAGATTATCCTAGTTTTAGCATGCAAGAATTTAAAAATATAAAGAGTAGTTTCCCTATCTTTTCTAACAATCCAGAATTGGTATTTTTGGACAATGCTTCAACTTCTCAGAAGCCGCAAATGGTAATTGACGCAATTAATGAATACTATACAAAATATAATTCCAATGTAGGAAGAGGTGTATATAAACTGGCGGAAATAACCGATAATTTATATCAATCCGGTAGAGAAAAAATTGCATCATTTATCAATGCCAATTCAGCAAATGAAATAGTGTTTGTTAAAAATGGAACTGAAGCGGCAAATCTGGTCTCTTACAGTATGTCGGGAAAGATTGCATCCGGAGATAAAATAGTTGTAACTGAACTTGAACATCATTCGAATTATTTGCCATGGTTGGAACTTGCGAAACGCAAGCAAGCACAATTTGAAGTTATTCCTTTTAAAAATAATCAATTGTCAGAAATTGATCAGATTATAAATGAGAAAACAAAAATTGTTGCCGTAACTCAGATGTCCAATGTGTTGGGTATTCAACCGCAACTTCAAGAAATCATGGCCAGAGCAAGAGATGTCGGAGCTGTGGTGATACTTGATGCGGTTCAAGGCATAGCCCAAAAGGGTCTTGACGTCAAAGCTATGGATGTTGATTTTGCTTTTGTATCTGTTCATAAAATGTTTGGACCGATGGGAATAGGTTTTTTGTATGGAAAAAGCGAATTATTGGAAAATATGCCAGCATTTATGACAGGAGGAGGAATGATTAAAGAATTGAATGAATTGAACACTGAATGGTTAGAAGTGCCTAATAAATTTGAGGCCGGTACACCTAATCCGGCAGGAGTCTATGCAACGATAAAAGCTATAGATTTTATTGAAGAGATTGGAACTGAAAATATCTATAAACATAATGTCAGTTTGGCAAATGCTTTAAGAGAAAAACTCGCAAAAATAAGTCAAATTCGATTGCTAGGCAAAGCTGATACAAGTATAATTTCATTCACTATTGATAGGATTCATCCGCATGATATTGCCAGCATTTTTGCAAATAACGAAATATCAATTAGAGCGGGGCACCATTGCTCAAAGCCACTAATGAATGCGCTGGACTTAAATGCTACTGCCAGGATCAGTTTTCAAATTTATAATAATGAGAAAGAATTGGAAAAAGTATTAGAATCAATTAATGAAGTTATAAAATGGACCTCTTTGCTGAAATAATATTGGATCACTATAAAAATCCCAGAAATTTTCAAATTCTGGAAAAGGCTGACTTGGAAGGTCAAGATTCCAATCCACTATGTGGAGACAAACTTCATATAACTATCAAAGTCGACGAAAATGAAACTATTTCATCTTTTGGATTTGATGGAGAAGGCTGTGCCATAAGTGTAGGAGCAATGTCAATTTTAAGTGAAGAAATAATTGGAAAGTCATTAACAGAAGTCGAAAATTTTGAAAATGAAGCTCTTTATGATTTGATAGGTGTAGAAATTTCACCGGGAAGAGTAAAATGTGCTTTACTGGGTCTGAGTTTGATTAAAAAACTAATTAAAATATATCATGAGCAAAAAAAGTGAACATAAGCAATTGGAACATTTAATCGACGATATAATGCAAGAGAGTTTAGATGAAGAAAAAGCAAAATTTTCCAATTCTAAAAAAGCAAAGAATACTAATACGAAAAAGTGTTGCGGAGGCAATTGTGGTTGTGATCATAAAAAAGCAAGTTTAAGTCTAAGAGAATATCTTGAACATTTAAATCAAGTCATTGATCCTGAAACAGGTATAGGAATTGTTGATATGGGACTGATTTATGATGTTGTTGAAGAAGATGATGGTAAAATTTACGTTGAAATGACTTTTACATCGGTAGCTTGCCCGATGGGACCTCAAATTGTGGAAGATGTAATGAAAAGCATGAGACAACTTGATCATGTTAAAGAAGTGGATGTTAATGTTGTTTGGGAACCCGCATGGTCTTCAGAAATGATGAATCCCGAAGTCAAAGCAATGCTATTTGGAAATTAACAAAAATATATGTCACAAAATTTAGCCGCACATTCAGCCCAGAGAGTAGGAGTTTTTATTGATACTCAAAACTTATATCATTCCGCGAAGTCAAATTTCAGATCGAATGTAAATTATGAAGAGTTAATTTATTCTGCAGTAGCGGGAAGGAATTTGATTAGAGCGTTTGCTTATGTTATTAAATCGGAAGAAAATACCGAAGAAAAATTTTTTGATGCCCTTGAAGATATTGGAATTGAAATCAGAGTTAAAGATCTGCAAATTTTTCATACAGGGGTTAAAAAAGCTGATTGGGATGTGGGTATTGCTGTCGACATGATTAGGATGACAGAAAAACTTGATACTATAGTTCTTGCCTCAGGAGATGGCGACTTTTTGGAAGTGATCAGATATTGCAAATCAAAGGGGGTTAGAGTTGAAGTTATGGCATTTGAAAAAACTTCGAATTCCCAAATCATTCAAGAATGTGATTTGTTTATCGATTTAGCGGGAGACAATAAAAAATATATCATTTCTTCAAAAAAAGTATATCGTAAAACGCCTTTGAGTAGAGGTTACAGCAATCAATCAAATAATTCCACGACCAATTCCAATCCAAAACCACAAGAAAACACCCCAATAGCTGCTAAACCATCACAATTAAACAGTTCCACTATTCAAAATCAATATCAAAATTTGGGACTTCCTTCATATCTAAGACAGAAAAATCAGGAGGAAAAACTTGATGAAAATATTTATAGTAAAAAAACTGACAAAAGAAAAATTAAACCGGTAGTGGGTATGCCAGCCAAAAAAAGCTTAACTCCCAAAAGAAAAAACACTTCTTCAAATTCAGGCTTTTCTATCAATAACGCATTTGGCAATAGTCCATCAAAATAATTTTGACATAATAACTTTTTTGTGTTTTATTACAATACTTGTTAAATGTCACAATGAAGTCATTGTCTCGATTTGGACAACAATCTGATGGCAGAATAATTTTTCCAAATGCTAAAAATCTTAAAAAAGCAGGAAGGATCATTGTTGTGGAAAATGATATTGTGACAGGATTACCAATAGGCTTATCAAAGGAGGAGCTTGCAGTCGGCAAAACTCGAGAAATGATTTTACAATCTAAACATAGACACGCAGGATCCAATATTATGAGAAGCAATCATACCAGATATGAGCATGCTTTGGGATGTTTGAATATTGCAAATTTATTTTTTCCCACAGACTCAGATCGAGATAGGCATATTAGGATGTCGTCTTTAATTCATGATATTGGCCATCCACCTTATTCACATTCCTTTGAAGCCGGTATGAAGTTTTATCTTAAACTGAAGGATATATTGCCAAAAGCCAAATATTCTTTGCATGAACAATGGATGATGGATATTCTGAGAAATACTAATTCAGAAGTAAATAAAGTATTAAGTATAAATGGATATGATATAGAAGATCTTATTTCAATCGCAACCGGTGAAATTAATAGTCCCTTTAAAGGAAACAGGAAAGATCATGAATTATCCATTGATTATTTGGATTCATGGTTAAGAGATACATTTCATGGTGTTGAAAGAAGTTTAGCGATAGGGGTAGCATCTTCCCTGCAATACGAGCATAAACAGATTTTAAAAGAATTGAATATTGTTGATAGAAATGATCCAAGCAAACTTGCTGATTTTAATAGTGCTCCCGAATCCATAATATTCAAAACAAAAGCTCGTATTGCTAAGATGATTATTGATAGGCAATTGATTCAACATCAATTGATTTATGGTAAACAAGGCAAAGCCATTGAGTTTTCTTCCGTTGCATTGTTTTTTTTCTGTCTTAAAAAGGGCTATTTAAGTTTGGAGGATAAAACTTTAAGTGATGACGATTTAAGAAAAAAAATAAATGATGCAAGAAAGCGGGATAAAACTATAGATGCTCTAGCTTTGTATGCATTTGAACTTTTACAAAATCCTCATACAGACTGCTATAGGGTAATCCCTGAAAATGGAGTAAATAATCCAAATTATCAAGTTAGAAAAACATATGAATGTTCAGTTAGGATTAATGCGAATGCGGAGCCAATTCATAAAATAATACCTAGGAAAAAACAAAAACATTACCAATTCAAAGCTTCTAATTCACTTGAGCAAATACGTTCTATTTCCGGAAAATCAGTTATTGAATTAATAGGTCTAGATAAAGAAGTAAAAGCGGAACTCGAAGAGTTTAAGATGCTTTATGACTAGAAATCTCCCCTCTCCAACTTGATAGTCCTCCATTCAATTTATCAGCAGTAAAACCTTTTTCTTTTAAAAACTTTTCTGCGACTCCACTTCTTGATCCGTAATTGCAATAAGTCACAATTTGTTTATTCTTAGGTAATTCGTTAATATTCGATGGTAATTCATCCAATGGAATATTTATTGAACCCGGAATATGTCCTTCAGAATTTTCAAAAGGTGTTCTGACATCTATTAAAAAAAAATCGTCTGTTTGGTAATTTTTTAAAACTTTTTTTTGATCAATCATAACGTTTATCACTGTTTTTTTTTAATATAATCAGTATAATACTTTTTAGAAATATTTAAAAATTTATGTATGGAAACTTTTGATTTTTTGATTGTTGGAGCCGGATGTGCAGGAGCAAGCGGAGCAATGTATGCTTCAAGGCTTAATTTAAAATCTGTGATGTATGGTGAAATGCCGGGTGGTCTCATTACAACTACTCATCTTGTTGAAAATTGGCCGGGTGAAAAGTCTATTTCTGGACCTGACTTGGCTATGCAATTGGTTGATCATGCAACATCTTTTGGTGTAGAGATGAAAAACGAAAAAGTTACTGAAATTAAACAAGCAGAAATCTCTGATCAATCAAAAACAGCTGGATTTATAGTAAAGACTGCGTCAAATGAAATAAAAGCAAAAACAGTGCTTATAGCAACAGGAACAAAACATCGAAAAATGAATGTTCCCGGAGAAGATGAATTGGCAAATAAAGGAGTTTCTTATTGCGCACTTTGTGATGGTGCATTTTTCAAAGAAAAAACGGTTTGTATTGTTGGAGGAAGTGATTCCGCTGCAAAAGAGGCATTGTTATTAACCGAGCATGCCAAAAAAGTCTATATTTTCGCAAGATCCACATTGCATCCTGAGCCTATCAATATGGATAGAGTTAAGAAAAATGATAAGATTGAAGTTAGAGAAGGTACTAAAATTAAAGAAATAATTGGAAAAGATAAAGTGGAAAAAGTTATTCTGGAAAGTGGAGAAGAGATTGAAATGGATGGAGTTTTTATTGCAATTGGACATATTCCATTATCCGGTCTTGCCGAGAAACTTGGTGTTGAACTGAATGATCATAAAGAGATTAAAATTAACAGACATTCTGAAACCAATATCCCGGGTGTTTATGCAGCGGGAGATGTTGGGGACAGCGAGTTTAAACAAGCAATAACAGGCTCTGCGGAAGCAGTTACCGCCGCTTATTATGCATTTGAATACATAAACAACAATGAAATTGTTTTCGAATAGAAATATTCGGAAAACAAGCTTAATTGTTTTGTAAAAAATCAATTATCAGTCTTACTCCAAACCCAGTAGCTGAGCCATCTTCGTCAAAAGATTTTGGCTTAATAGGTTTTGCCACACCGGCAATATCAATGTGAGCCCAAGGTGTTTTTTCGACAAATGCCTGCAAAAAAGCTGCCGCAGTGGATGCACCCCCAAATTTGGAAGAAGCAATATTTTTCAGATCGGAAATTGTGCCTTTCATTGCTTCACGATGATTTTTATGAATTGGCATATGCCAGATTTCTTCATCTGTGTTTTCGGAAGCATTTAGCAGTTTTTGAATTAACTTTTTATTATTGGAAAATAGTCCGGCATATTCCGTGCCAAGTGCCACCATACAAGCACCCGTCAACGTTGCCAAATCAATTATTTCTTGAGGTTGATATTTTTTAATTCCATAGCTGATAGCATCTGCTAGAATCAATCTACCTTCAGCATCAGTATGACCAATTTCAATTGTTTTTCCGGAATACGACGTAACTATGTCATTAGGTTTTTGAGCTGTGGAACTTACAGCATTATCCGTTAGAGGAATTATTCCTATGACATTTTTTTTGATATTTAATTCCTTCAATAAATGAAACAATCCAAGCACTACACCACCTCCTGCCATATCCATTTTCATCCAGTCCATTGCCATATCGGGCTTAACTTGAACGCCTCCAGTATCAAAAGTAACGCCTTTTCCAGCAATCATGATCGGTTTTTCTTTTTTCAAAGGTCTATGCTCTAAAATCAATAGTTTTGCTCCATGTTCAGACCCCCTGTTAACACCCAAGATTGCTCCCATACCAAGCCTTTCCAGCTGTTTTTTTTCTAGCACCGTTAATTTGTATTTATATTTTTTAGCCAATTTTTTTGCCTCATTGGCGAAAAAATTGACATTCATAATATTCTCAGGACCATTAACGTAATCTCTAACATGATTAACCGCTAATGCTGTCAAATATCCCGCTTCCAGATCTTTTTTTTGATTGGAAGTGAAATTTTCGCTGATAAAGTTGATTTTTTTAAATCTTGATTGATCGCTGACCTTTTTATTTTTCCCGGTTTTATAAATGTCCATTTGATAATTGGCGAGAACTGATGCCTCTGCTATTTGACGGTAATATGGTGCCAATTCATTATTCAAAAGTATTGATATTTCTTGTTTTTTGACTTTTTTGGCATTTTTAACGGCTTTTGAAAAGGCATTTCTAACTTTTTTTGAACTGATTTTGGAAGCATCGCCCATGCCAATGATAATAGAGTAATCCGGATTATCTTCTTTATCACTATAATATTCAATTTGCTGATAATTTTTTAGCGCAAACTCTTTATTCTTAATTCTTAGATCCAACCATTTTTTTATGTAGTCCGGCGCATTTTTTTTGCTACTAAGAGGTATTATCAGTATTTTTTCATTGCTGTTGATTGTTTTCTTGAAACTTATTTTCATGTTGATTTTCGGTTAAATATTTTTCTGCATTGATGAGAATATCTCTCGCATTATCAAAAGTAACTTTTTTGATAGCTTTATAATAATCAAGCCACAAATAATCCAAATGCTCATGTGATATTTTGACTTTTTGTTCAGCGGTTGAACAAAGAAAAAAAGTGACTGTTTTGTTTACAATGTTTTCTCCCCTTCTAAATTTATAATTTATAGATTTTGTGAATTTGTCGTAAATTTTAATTTTTTTTATGCCGGTTTCTTCGAACAATTCTCTTCTGGCTGCAGCCAATTCGTCCTCTCCCGATTCGAGATGTCCTTTAGGAAAATCAAAATGCCCGCTTGGATAGTGTAAGATCAAATATGTTCTTTGATTATTGTTTTGACTAAAGACAATAAAACCTGCTGAGAATTCATTGATCATTTGTTTCGATTATTGTTTATCATAATAGACATTTTAAGGCTGAATGCCAAATGCTTTTGAAGGTTTTGCTTGCATTAGATCCAGATTATGTAGAAAATTGCTTCATGAAAAACATTGGACCGGAAAACAAATTAAGTGAACTAATAAAAGATAATTCCATACTTCAAAACAGTTTAAATGAAATTGGTATTTCTAATTTTGAGTTGACCATAAAAGAAGCGGCGCATGTTTTTCGTGTTCCTTTACCTATACTGCTTAAAAAAATTTCCAAGCAAATAAAAAGTAATATTAGCTCACCTAAAACCGCCACCTTCAAAAAAGGTAAACCTGTGGGAATAAAAAAAATAATCGCCTTTCATAGTGGTAAAGGAGGTGTCGGAAAAACATTTGTCAGTTCAAATTTCGCCGCATTTTGTAATGAAAAAAAATTGAAAGTGGGTCTATTGGATTTGGATATCGATTGTCCGAATATTTTTCAATCATTCAAAATCAATCATACTCATATTGCAAATGAAGAAAAAAAAATTTTACCATATAATCTTAACGGCTTAAAAATATTATCAATGGCCGGTATTCAAGATTCCGTTGACACACCTATTATGTGGAGAGGTCCTGTGATGACAAAAGCAATTGAACAATTGTTACATGATGCAGACTGGGGAGAGCTTGATTTTCTGATAATTGATTTGCCACCCGGTACCAGTGATATCCCGATGACAGTAATGCATATGGTGGTACCGGATGGAGTATTTTTAATAGGTGCTCCTTCTGACTCTGCGGTTACGGATACGAATAAATCATTGAATATGTGTACACAATTCGGTATTCCAATTCTTGGTATAATTGAGAATATGACCGGCGAAATTTTTGGAAAAGCCAAGCTTAACTATCATGAAAATTTTATTGCTGAAGTAGGACTAAATGCCAGTTTCAATCAAGACAAGGCCTTTGCCTATAAGAAAGATGATGATTTGGCATCGGCACTTGAAGAAGCCTTAAAAAGATCTTTAGTTATTTAAATAAATATGCTAAATTTTGATCAGAATTTATATAAAATTATGCCAAAATTACCGGACAGAGAAGTACAAAAACAATTCGGTTTAAAGCTGCTAATAGTCGTGGTTTTAATTATTTTAACTTTTTCTATTTGGTATTTTTATGACAGGAATACCGTTGAACCAACTCCAATAGAGGTTACCAATGAACAAAGAAATTAGGTCCATTTTTTAATTTTCAAGCCGTTATTTGCTGCTTCTTGTTCAGCTTTTTGCTTGCTTGTTCCGCTACCCTCAGAGATTTTTTGATTCTCAAGATAAAGAGCCATTGTGAAAATTTTATCGTGATCAGGACCTTCTTCTTTAACAAAATGATAAGCTGGAGTAATTCCCAATTTTTCTTGAGCAATCTCTTGAAATTTTGATTTAGCATCTATGTGTGTCCCCTCTGCTAAAATATCTTCAAGTCTTGCAATAATTATTTCTTCAATAAATTTTTGAGTTTTTTTGTAACCTTTGTCCAAATATATTGCACCAATTAATGCCTCCAGTACATTTGCCAGAATATAATTTTTTTTTCTTCCACCTGATCGTTCCTCTCCTCTACTTAAATATAAATATAACCCAAGATCGAGCTCGGTAGAAATTTCAGCCAGATGCTTTCCCTTCACCAAAGCCGCTCTCCAATTGGTTAACACTCCTTCCTCTTGATCAGGGTATTTTTTATACAAATATTCAGTTACAACCAGTTCCAGTACCGCATCTCCCAAAAATTCCAATCTTTCATTGTGTCCGTTTTTTGAACTTTTATGCTCATTTAAATATGACTTGTGCACAAAAGCCAAGTCCAACAATTCAAAATTTTTAAATTCAATTTTTAGTTTTTTTTGCAGGTTTTGATACCTTTCCTTGATCATTTTTACTTTTCATTATACTGCTTAAAACTCCATTTACGAATTTGCTGGAGTTGGTGTCACCAAAAACTTTGGCAATCTCAATTGCTTCATTAATTGCAACAACCGGAGGAACATCTTGAGAATATAAAATTTCATAAGCCCCCATTTCCAATATTGCCCTATCAATTGGAGCAATTCGGTCAATAGGCCATTCAGGTGCTTCTTTTGAGATTTTGTTTAAGATAGCTTCCCTGTTTTCGATAATTCCGTTTAAAAGCTCATATGCAAAACTGGTGTCCTTTAGTTTATCAGCATATTCTGAGCAATTTGATTCAAGATCAGGTTCAACTTCAAAATTCCGAAATTCATATGCGAAAAGTGTTTGCATTACAGCTATTCGCGCTAGGTGTCGATAACTGGCCATAAGATCTTGTTACCAAATGTTAAGAATCAATTTATTATACACCAAAATAATGTCTTAATAAAGCGTAGATTAAGCTTGTATTTTCTTAACCAATTGTTCTTTATTCTTCTTTCTTAGTTCTAGATTACCTTTTTTCTCCAAACTTTTCATTTTATCAACAGCTCCAAACAATTTTTTTCTGGCTGAAGCCGCGAAAGCACTATGCCTCACTTTTGACTTTGTTTTTGCTGTTTTCTGCTTAGGTACCGGATGCTTAGCCATGATTTATGAATTATTAATTATATTTTTCAGATTTGCAAATGGTCTGTTTTCTTTTGTGTCTGTAGATAAAGCATTTATTGCCTGACAATCTTCACTATGCTTTTTCGAGACATTTAAGTCTATTCCACAGCCTTCACATAGACCTTTGCAGCGATCAGAGCATACTGGATTTATGGGAAAATGCAAGATAATTTCTTGTCGAATCAGATCACTTAAATCAATACTCATATCTTTTTTATCTACTATGAAATTTTCAAAAGGATCGTAATCCCGCTCGGGAGAATTCATTAAAAACTCTCTTTCACCTGCAATAACTTCAATCAAGTGCCGCTTATCATTGAGACATTTAGGACATTGAATTATCACCGGGGCAATAATTTTTTCAATTATGGCTATGATTGACTCATCTCCTCTTATTAATTTGATTGTTGCCTCCAAGTCGTTAGCCAATTTAACATTTTCTCCCAGTTTTCGGTCAGTTTTGATTGTCAATTTTTCACTGGCACCATTGCCGGAATTCCAAAGATCTCCTATTGAATGAATGTATGAATTTTTAGAAGACATTAATTTCTATTTAGCGCTAATATTAATCTTAGAATAAAAATAAAGAGATTGAATATATCCAGATAAAGTTGTAAAGCGGCGTCGATATAAGCATTTTCAGGATAATCCTTCAATTTTTGAATGTCATACATGGCATATCCACTGAAAATTATTATTCCAAAACCTGAAAATATCATTTCAAAAGTATTTCCCCAGGGAATAAAAATTCCGATTATGGAAACAACAATCATTCCAATCAGAGACATCATCAAAAATCCTCTTAAACCGGAAAGATTGATTTTAGTGGTAGCTCCAAACAAGGCGGAAGCACCAAACATTAATCCGGTGGCAAGCAAAGCTTTAACAACCAAATCGGCTCCTCCGCTTACAGCTGCATAAGCCAATAGCGGCACTATGGTTATACCTGTGATTAAGGTAAATATTAGAAATAGCACATAATTAAGAGGTTGTTTTTGACTCCACATTTTCGAAGTAAAAATGATTGCCAATTCAACAATAAAGAGAAGATAAATGGTAGCAGGATTTGCTGTGAAGAACTGTAATAAATATGTCATGCCAAGGTAGGCTCCAAATGCAGATGACAATATGGCCAGACCGAAGAATGTGAAAACTTTGCTATAAAAACCGGCTTTAACAGCTTTAACTTCTTGTACATTTTCATTTCCAAACATAATTTGTATTGTTAAGTGACTTTAGTTATTTCATCTGGTATTATCCAACAAATTTTGCAAAATTTAAAGTAAATTATTAAAATACTTTCAATGCAGTATGACAAAACAAAAATAAAAGGTTTGGATATTCACTATGGAATAGAAGACAGAGGTGAATATTCGATTTTCTTTCTGCACGGCTGGGGAGGTAGCAAAAAATCATGGCTATCATTGCTGGAACGGTTAAATATTGATGGATCCAAAATTATCTTGGATTTTCCGGGTTTCGGTGAATCTCAAAAACCCAAAGTTGCATGGAATATGTCAAATTATGCTGACTTTGTGGAAGAATTTATTGAAACTATTATTAAAAAATATGCTTTAAACAAAAAGATTGTTCTAATTGTTCATTCTTTCGGTGGAAGAAACGCTTTTAAATTGTTTTCAAAAAAAAGAGCATTTAAGGTTGAAAAATTGGTTTTGATAGCATCTGCAGGCATCAAGCATCCCGACACATTTAAAAAAAAGCTGCTCAAATTTTTTGCTAAAATCAGTAAAATTCTGAAAATCATTCCAGGTTATACTTGGATTAGAAAAAATATCTATAAAATGATCAATTCAAGAGATTATGCAAAATTGGAGGGTGTAATGAAGGATACTTTTTTAAATGTCATCAATGAGGATTTAAAACCGCATATCTCGAAAATAAATATTCCAACAATGATTTTCTGGGGCAAACATGATAGTTATGTTCCACTTGCTGATGCTCATGAAATAAAGTCTTTGATACCAAATGCAAGTTTGAAAATTTTTGATGATGGAAAACATGGAATACATAAAACTCACGCCGAAGATATTTCCGAAGAAATTGAAAAATTCATAAAAGCTTAACATGAATCAAATAGTCGTAAATTACCTTTACCAAATAGCTCCTTTGCTTTTTGCAATCAGTGTTTTCAATTCAGC
>WJLA01000017.1 GCA_014728765.1 Candidatus Peregrinibacteria bacterium | reverse complement strand
CTATAGTTCTTTTCGTTAAAAGCGTAACTACGCTTATTAAATTGAGGATTGTCATAAGTATTTATACTTTCGGTAGCAATTTTATAAGATCCAATATAATAATCATGCTTGGTGTTATGTCCCCAAACCTTTTTCAATAATATAAGTTGATTGCTCAGAACAGGGAAATAAATACCTTCAGCCTTTTCAGTTTGAGCAAGTAGTTTTGGAGCTCTGGTATCAGTGATAAGTGAGTCGCAGCGGTTATCTCCACTCAAAGAATCAACATGACGAGTTCCAACAAAATTTGCATTTTCTTCCACTACGATTTTATCGATTAGGTATTTCATTCTTTGAAGACCTTGGTGGCTTTCTTTAGTAAGTGAAGCTTTCCGCATTAGTCCATCTGTGATAGCCTCTTTTATGCAATCCTCATCCAATTTTGGATATTTTAGCTTTGCTTCTTCGAGGGTTGATATAAGTCCATTGCAAGCTGCAGCTTTAAGCTTGAACATGTCACTTGCATGAATAGCTGCCCATGCTTCAGATAAAATTTGATCAATTCTATCCTTTGGAAAATTAGGAAATTCAATATACAAAAATGATGCGTCACGACTTGTTTGAGCAGTCTCATAGACGGCACTATTTAATTCTTCGAAGTTTCGAATATCGTCTAGTCCTTCTTGAATTAAGAAATGATCACTTAGTTTACAATTTAAATTAGGCATGTTTAATTTGGTTAAAAAACATAATCAAACCCTCAAGCCTCGACTTGAGAGCTTTGTTATATTTTCAGAGTTTAGAGAAAGTCGTATTATTCTTTTCCATATTTTTCCCATTCGGATAGGCTGATTCTGCATTTTTGCGCACATTCAGACAGTAGAACAGGGATCATGTCCGGAGTAATAACCTCTGCTGTATTTGTATTGGTCAAGCATATCGGGTTGGGCTCATCAAAATACATTTGATTGTGAGTTTGTCCCATTTTAATATACTGTTCTTTATAACATTTTATGTGGAAATCTTGTCTAACATAGATGTTGCCTTCAATTGCTGATGCGGGTGAGCCTTTGGCATCAAATCTTGTCCTATCTGCACTTTGTGGAATTGTGAGCACAAATATGAATTCCATTGAGATTGAGTCCTTATCTCGTGTGTCGTGAAGCTTATATTCCGCTTCCACCTTTGAAGCACCAGGGTAGACGCTATTTGGTCTGTCTAAGCAAAATCTTCCGTTTTGAGGAAAGATATTGTCTTTGCGCAATGCTTTAATTTGCGACATTTCTGCAGCTATTGCTTCATCAAGCTGCTCTCTTTCACATGTATCTGAATTCATAATATTTTTGGTTAAATGTATTACTTGTTAATTTCAAGTTTTAGCCTTTTACTAAAAGCTTCTTTGATTTTATGCGCTGCTTCATCTGATCGTCTCCATTTTTCCCATCCTTCAGGAGCTTTGTCGCCCACAGAGGGCTTTTTGTATACTCGAAAAGCATCTTGTCTTAGCTCGCGATCTGTCCAAGAAGGGGAAACTCCTTTTACTTCCAAAATTGTTTCTGTTTGAGCATCTATTGATATCAAGTAGCCTCTAACCCAATGTATGCCATGGTCTCGACCAGTTTCTGCTACTACAACATGTTCTGGTCGAACAGTTTCCAATCCATTCTCAGGAATATTGTTTTGATTGTTCATAATGGTATATATTAAATTTATAGTTAATAAAACAAGATTAAGCCTTCAAAAGATGTCTAGTCCTTTGAAGACTTGGTCTTATTCTCTGCCATTATTGGCAGAGTTCGGCCGTAAATACGCAGCCGGGTTTTACCAATAAATTCCTTGGTTAGTCAGAGTCAGATCTGAAGTGCTTGTTAATATTATTCGCAACTTCGACATATCTAACCCTAAACTACCAGGGGGTATATCATCAGTAGTGACGATTAATGAGGCTAATGTAAGTGTAAAGGAAATTCATATTCTTTAACTCTTCGACTTGGATTAAATCCAGACTCACACCCACGGCTCTTTTTAAAGCTACTTTGGCAGGTGGTTTATCAGATCGACCAAATTATTTTGACCATCTGTTTTGTCGTCATGATGATTTGCTCCTTGACCCGATCAGAAACATCGGATGTCAGAAGTTGAAGTCTTGCTCACTTCGGTTAAAGTTCATCTCAACTTTACGGTTTAGCCCCCTTAGCCGTCACTACCTTTGAGGTTTGCTGTTTTTCAATGATCTCTTTTCGTTTCTGTCTGAACTTGGGAGTGTATATTGCCACTACATTGACAAAGTGTCAATACAACAATGGCGAAAAAAGGAAAGAGTCTAAAATAACTTGCTATAAAAGCCAAAATAAAATGCCAACAAAACATTGGCATATTGTGCATAAATCATGCTATAATATATATATGTCAGATCAAATACATCAAACACTAACTCAACTTGGGCTTAATGAAAAAGAGATAGACATCTATCTGGCTCTTTTAAAAAGCGGCTCTTCTCCAGCTTCGATGCTTGGTCAAAGAACAGATATTACCCGGTCAACTGCTCAATATACTTGCCAACAACTTGTGAAAAAAGGGCTTGTCACTGCTATTGAAAATAACAACACTTTCATCTACACTCCTGAAAATCCAGACAAATTAATTTTTTTAATTGAACAAGAGAAAAAAAATCTCGAAAAAAAAGAAGATAAAGTAGAAAGAATTTTAGGGGATTTAAAGTCAATGTTAAACCCATCAGCCAAGTTACCAAAGGTAAAGTTTTTGCAGGGTGTGGATGGGGTGATCAGTGCTTTTGAGGATGCTCTGGAAAGTAATGACGTAATCTATTCAGCAGCTATAATAAGCGATGATATGCACCCTGAAATTATTGATTATGTTCGAAACACCTACATTCCGAAGAGACAAAAAGATCAAAGGCAAACTTATGTAATTTTCAATGATTCAGAGTTAACCAAAAACTATCAAAACACAGATAAAAAAGTGAATAGAACAAGCCTGCTTGTTCCGGAAGAGGATTTTCCATTTCCAGCTTGTTTATATATTTATGCAAACAAAGTGTCATTTTTGTCATACAAAAAAAATGATATGATTGGGGTCATCATTGAAAACGAATTCATTCATCGAACAATGATGTCCATTTTTAAACTAGCCTGGAATCAATCTCTACAATTACCAATTAATCAAAAATACTCAGATCTAGCTTTCTGAAGGCACCTTTTCGAAAATCACATATGTTTTTTTCTGATTAGGAGAATGATTAACTTCTTGATAGAAAAATCTGGTAATGACATATCCTCTGGCAAAATATTTTCCAGCTTCTTTTACAAAACCATCAAAATTACCCAAGCTGGTATCAAAAACTTTTCCTGCAACATTTTTCCCGGGTTTTTTCTTTCCTTCACAAATGCTCATTACATCTTGTTTAGACAAACTTTTTGACTTGTATTCCTGTCCTCTAAACATCAACTCAAGCATTGGTAAACTTGTGAAAGCATCATCCTTTTCATGTTCAATTGATCTAGCCACTCCATTCCCCTTTTCAACATGTCTTTCCATGGCTGTATTCGCTATAGAGACATTGCCCGACCAAGTAGCTCCTTCAGGAATTGATGATTCAGCAACACCTTGCAAATATCCACCCATATTAAAACCTTTTTGAAAATTCTCATCAACATACATATTCCCAAAATAATAATTTCCAGGATTACGTTCATCCGGTTTGAATCTTATAATGCCAATTAAATTTCCTTTAGAATCTTTAATTAAAATATAAGTATAATCGGGATTGTTCAAATCTGTTGGCATCATTCTCAATAAATGATGCATGCATCCGGGGTCAATTTCTTGATAAGTTTTTTCTACAAACTGACGAAGTTTTTTGTAGTCTTTTATCCCAAAAATTTCTGGTGAAACAAAATCGGAATTCGATCTTGGTTTATCAGTTTTTAAAACACTTCCAGCTCTCATAACCTGAATTTTTAAATCCTTCAACTTTTCATTAATTTTTTCTGGAGCAGCAGCTCTGACAATTTTTTCAGTTGAAACAGAGGCGAACAGAGCTCCAACTCTAATAGTCTCTGGTCTATATTTTGATAATACTTTTTCAACGTCTTCTTCACTAGAATTTTCTCCCAGTCTATCCAAATCTTTCATCAAGGCAGAAATTTTTCCTACTACACTTTCCAGCATTCTATTTAAACCCCCACCAATCTCTTCCGATCGTGATGTTAAATGGAATACAGTGCTTAAATGATTGCAAACAGCCATAGCGCGTTCTGGATTTTTTTCCACAAATTTAATAAGCTGATCGCCAGAAACTCTTCCAGCTTCGCAAACTTCAAATGCTTTTAAAAATGTTATCCCAAAAGTTCTTAATAACCCCACAATCCGATTTTTACCATTTTCATCTTGCCCATAATAATAGTCTGCGAACAGTAATTGTGATTTAAGGTCTAGATCCTGCAAGCTGACATTTGCCTGATCAATTAGTATTCTATACAAATCAAATAAAATTTCAGGATGATTCATCCTTTTCATTCTCCTTGAATAGGCTACAGGGTCCTCACTACTTCTTTTTAACAAATAGTTGGTGGCATCAAATTCACGCATACTCTTTTTGACTTCTTCAGCTCTGACAAATCCAGTTTGTCCAACTGGGTTGGAGGTGAGATCAAATTCATAATATCTTGGATAAACTCCAGAATTAACAATTAATATTCCAGTATTTTCATATGAAAAAACAACAAAGTCTTTTTCGGGATCAATTTTTATTCTCTCTCCATCAACTTCAAATTCAGAGGTAGGAAAATAATATCTAGTTCTGTTAAACATAGGCGTAACATTCTTCGCCCCCAGCTTTCTAGGTAGTCGATGTAGGCTTCCCTTGTCTGAAAGTCTGAGTGGGCTAGCAGAATTGCTAAAAGTAGAAGCAGCTTTCCAATTATAGGTTCTCAATCCGACTTTGTAAGCAATGGTACTGTCAAATCTTGTATAAACTTTTCTTTGCTCATCAAAGTAGCACAAAATACCACGTTCTTCGTCAACCAAATCGTCAGCCTCCTCTTGCGTAACTTCTTGCTCAGGATAGGACAATCTCAGTCTTGCCAAAGTCATCTTTTCAAGCACTTTTTCAATATTGACAGGCTGTCTTCCTCCAGCAAAAATTTCATGATAATTATTGATCTTTTCTCCATTGGGATTAAAAAGATCATATTTGTCTCCAATTAAATCAATAATAACATATTCAGGATTTACGCCATCTACTTGCATTTGGTTTAGATGGTCTTCATCAAATATCTGACGAGCTTTAATCCGGAACATTCTGCGAACATCCGATTTAGGAATATATTGAAAGAATAATTTTTTACCCTCTTTTTTTATGCACCCGCGTTTTATGAGTAGAAGAATCAACATTTCAGTCAGAAAATCAGATTTCATGTCAATGTTGTCTTCACCTTCCAGCGCTCTAAGAGCTAGACTTGAAATTTTGCTGACAGCAATATCTACTTCTGAATTGGAGGAATCTTGATCAAATAGAGTTTTTTTAAATTCTTCTTCATTTTTTAGATCAACTCCGGCATCATCAAGATGTTGAAAAACTTCACCCAATTGAGAGTAAAACGAATCGTCAAATCCATGTTGTTCTTCAAGCTTTTTCATAAAAACACTTATCCACTAATTATACCACAAAACCAGCCTAATATAAAGAAGCTGATCATCCCCCAACCCACGATTGGGATTTCGTCTACTCAATGCTGAGTAAATAATCAGACCCCAATCTTCCAAACTCCCCTTTCGCGGAAGGCGGAAATAGTTTGTCTTTTTGCGGCGTTCAAAATCGCCTGCGGAGATTTTTCCAGTCGCTTGGCAAACTCAATCAGCGGCACAAGCTTCTTGCCCTGCAAATAGGCAATTCGCTTGTGCAGTGACTCCATCAAGGCAAGTCCCAAAAGCCTAGTCATCAATTTGTGATCCTTCTTCTGGTCAAATTGCTTCAAAGCATCGTAGTATTCGCGCTTTTCTTTGTTGCGCAAAATAATCGGCGGCAATTTCAGTTCAAGAAATTGGTAGTTGATAAGAACTCTTCCAATGCGGCCATTTCCATCATTGAAGGGGTGAATATGTTCAAACCCCAGATGAAATTTGGCAATTTTTTCCAAAAAGTACTCTTCCAAAGAGTTTTCATAGTCACTCAAAAGCTCGTCGATCAATTTTGGAATTTGTCTCGGATCAGCGGCAATATGCGACCCAACTCGCACATACTCTTCTTTTTCACGATATCTCCCGGCAATATTTTCACTGATATTCATTAGTAGCATATTGTGAAGTAGCACGATATTCTCATTCGAAAGCTTAAATTCTCTTCCCTTGTTTCTGATATACTCCATCACCCGCGCCAAATTTTTTGCTTCAAAAACTTCGCGCAGCGACACGTTTCGCGATACTTCCAGCTCCAGCAAAATTTTCTCAGTTTCCTGCAAACTCAATGTTGAATTCTCAATCGCATTTGAGTTATAGACGCCTTCGGCAATTTCCGCCTCCTCCAGCATATTCAATAAAGTGTCTTTGTCCGGCTTGAGCTTAATGTAGAGTTGATGCAGCTCCTTTACCCTATTTTTGAACTCGCTATTTAAAATCATATATTTTGACGTGAAAATTCATAACAAGTATATCAAATTCACTCCAAATTGTCAATATGGAGTGAACGTAGTAGATGTCCAGAAAACGGTGAGGTGTATAATTTCAAAGTCGGGTCAATATGTCCAAATGGATAGTGGAATTATCCATTTGAAAGGTTTAACAGAACACTACAAGATGAAGAAATTCAGCCAATTGACACTTCTGTTACTTACATTTATAATTATAGTGTAATTGATATTTTAAATTATTGCCTATGAGTGAGCCGATGCTTGATAGAAATTATAAACAAAAAGTTTTTTTGAGGGGATTTCTCCAAGGAAAAAACATGTTTAGAGCAATCAAAGCAATGGAACTCACAATATCGGTTCATAAAGGAAAAAGACGAAGTGGAGATGTTGAATTCAGCCATCAATTGGAGGTGGTCATTTATTTATGTCAGGTTTTGGAAAAGAAGGTGGAACCACACGAATTTGACATTATTGTGACAGCCGCTTTTTTGCATGACATAGTGGAAGACTATCCTAACAAATATAGTTTCGATAAGATGCGAGATGATTTTGGCAGTGAAGTGACAGAAGCAGTAAAGCTGGTAACCAAATCAATGGACTATGATAAGCATTCTGAAAAAGATAGAGAAAAATATTATGATGCGATTCTCAGAAATCCCCATGCGGTCTTTGTTAAGGGTGCAGACAGAATTCACAATATGCAAACTTATTTACACGGTTCAACCAGTGAAAAACTTAAGTTTTATATGGCAGAGACAGAAGATCACATTTTGCCATTAATCAAATCTGCGAGAAAAACCTATCCTGAATACTATCTCATTTTCATATCAATGTCACATTTGTTGCAGAAACAACTCTATTTCTTGAAAGAGATTTTGAAAGAAAGAGAAAAACGAGCGGTTTATGAAGATTTAGATTTCAAATATTTATCCAAGTAGATAAAAACTGTTTCGGAAATTGAGTCTCGAAGTGTTTTCAGGTGCTAAGGTGAAATTAAGAAAGAAATATAATAGGGTTGTTTAAAAGAGTAAATAAACTTAAACAATGACTCCGTTTATTCCAATATTTGATAAATGCTGTAAAATACTGTCAGTGTATTTGTTGCGTCCACTTGGCACTTATAAAATTATAAGGATATTATCACATCACTGGTATAGTTTTTAAAGCATAAAATCATTGACTGGATTTTGGCATGTGGCTAAATGCTATCCATAAATTTTAAGGACAATCAATCTCTGGCTTGTATGGATAGAAAACTCTGGTATCAGCTTTTTGTCCGAATTCGATCACTATTCCAAAAGGTTTATTGTTTGCGCAGACTATTTCAGATGAAAGTGCTATACCTGTTCGAGTGTCTGTCGATTCTTGATGCATTTTGGGCTGCTGAGTCTGGTAAAGAAGCCGGGCTTCGGCTTTGTGATGAATCATATTAAGACAAAATTTGAGAGCCTTGGAAATGAAGAAATTGTATTCTCCCGATTGATTAGCCTGTACTGTGAGAGCATTTGCGCCAAGACAATGTATTGTCGCCTCTTCAAGCTCTTGAAAATTTCCGGCTATTTCAATTTTGAGCAAAGGTCTTTTTGGTAATTCTCCTGTGATTTGAAGTTTTTGAAGGTATTCAATGATAAATTTTTTTGAATCTTCAAGCTTGAGGGGTGGCAGGAGTTTGTCTTTTAATTGTGTTGCAGCGAATTGATTATTTCCCATGTCTGCAACTCTGTAGTTTGCAGCCTTCAAATTCGCAACTTGTCGCTTGCAGTGCTCTGAGAGTTCTTGAGCATCAAGTGGTTTTTGATAGGTTATCTTTCCGTCATTTTCAACAATGATTTCAACTTTCGCAGGACCACTCGGTCTGCATATATCATTATTCCAAAGCCTCAAAGAGTCATTTTGAACATCCTGACTAATCAAAGTCGCATCCGCTTTTCCACCAAATATTTGCTTTGCCTTTTCTTTAAATTGCGGGCTTACCACTATTTCAAGATTTTCAGGATCAGTGTCAACAAGTTGAATTTTTGTAATTTTTTGGAATTCTTGATCAAGATTGAGTACCTTGGTAGTTTCACTGGATTTATTTGGAACTGATGGAATTGTCTCAGTCTTTTGATCAGTTTTGGCTGGGCTTTTGTTTAAAGCATAAATCGCACTCGCAACACCTGAAGCAACAAACAGTGTGCCTCCAGCCAAAATGAAAGCAATTTTCATTCTTGAATTGTTACGCTGTTTTTGAACAGTAGCAGAAAGAATTGCAGATTCTGTAAGCATTTCTGATGGCAGACCAGCCTTTTTGATGTTTTCTGGCTGCGGTTTTGCATTAAATGGTACGGCAGCAAGTTCCTGCTGTAGATCCGATTTTTCCGGTTCTTGCGGAATAAAATCAGGAAGTTCAGGCAGATCTATTCCTCCCGGAGAGCTTGAAAGCTCTTCTTCAGGTAAAATATAAGGTAAATCAAATTCGGTTGAATCAGGCTCGGGCGGTTCAGTTTGTGATTTCACCTTAAAATCCAGGCGTATTCTCTTGTCACGCAGTGACTTTAATAGTGTTTTTTTCAGTTGGTATTTTTCAATTTGGACAATAATTGTTTGATGTGCTCCCGGACAAACTTTTTCAAATTGCTGCAGAACT
>WJLA01000016.1 GCA_014728765.1 Candidatus Peregrinibacteria bacterium | reverse complement strand
GTGATTGTTCTTGATGTTTTTTGAATTTTTGATCAAAAATTTCCACAAATCGCTTTGAATCAAATTCAAAACCTTCTCTGTTTAATTCTTCGATAATCATTTCTACCGGAAAACCATAAGTTTCATAAATAAAGAAAGCTTGTTCTGCAGCTTTTTGAACATCAAAATTTTCCGCATCCCAGGAGCTGAAAAGTTTTTTCATTTCGCGTAAACCATTTTCCAGTGTTTTATTGAATTTAATTTCTTCATTATGTAGTTCTTCCAAAATTCTATCTCGATTTTTGTCTAACTCTGGGTAAACATCTTTATATTCATTAATAAATATTTTTGCGATTTCCGCACCGAAATCGGATTCAATACCAATTTTTCTGGCATGTCTGATAGCTCTTCTAATCAATCTTCTAAGAATATAACCTTGATCGGTATTGGAAGGGGATACACCCATTGGATCGCCCAAAATAAAAACCCCTGCACGAATATGATCAAGAATTATTCTCAAAGAATTCTCATTTGGCTCAGAAGCCATTTCTCTCAATTTTGACTTCGCAGTTGCAAAAAGCGAAGTGTCAAAAGGAGAATCTTTTGTTTCCATAATAGAGGCCATTCTTTCAAGACCCATACCTGTATCGACATTTTTTTGAGCCAAAGGCAAAAAACTTCCATCTGACTGTTTGTTATATTGCATGAAAACATTATTCCAGATCTCAACAAATCTCCCGCTTTCATCATCCGGATGTTCATCTGAACTTATTGGTCCACCTTGAATATCATAAAAGATTTCAGTGTCCGGACCACATGGTCCCGTTTGACCTGCAGGCCCCCACCAATTTTGCTCTTTACCATAGAAATAAATTCTCTTTTTTTGATCTTCCGAAGCTTTTTCCGCTCTGACAAAGCCCAAAGATTCCCAAATTTCAGCAGCCTCATCGTCTCTGGGAGCATCTTCATCACCGGCAAAACAACTTACACAAAGCCTTTCCGGATCAAATCCCATACCACCTTTCTCAACGGGATTGGTTAAAAATTGATAACTCATTTTAATGGCTTCTTCTTTAAAATAATCACCCAGTGACCAATTTCCGAGCATTTCAAAGAAGGTTAAATGAGTTGCGTCACCCACTTCATCAATATCATCGGTTCTGATGCATTTTTGAAAGTCAACAAGCTTTTTACCTTCAGGATGGGCTTCTCCAATCATATATGGAACCAATTGTTGCATTCCGGCTGTCGTAAAAAGCACAGTCGGATCATTTTCCGGAATAACTGACGCAGAAGCGATATGTCTGTGACCATATTCTTTAACGAAAAAATCTATAAATCTTTGTCGAATTTCTTTAGCTAACATAAATTTAGTTTTAGTCTTAAATGAGTGCGTTTAGTCTAATTGATATTTTATCAAAATCGCAAGACAAAATGACTAATCAGTATTGGCTTTTTGATTATTTTTTGCAATACTCCCTAAGCATAATCACTAATATGCCGAGAAGAAAAAAAATTCTGAAACAAAGCACTAGAAAACTGATTTCGGGAATACTTTTATCGCTTGCAGCCTTATTGCTTTTGTTGATATTAGGTTCATTCGCCTGGAATAAAATTTGGTTTTCGGAAGAGCTGCCAAACTATCTGCCGGCCAATTCCACTTTGGGATTTATTGAAATCAATATTGATCAAAACTCTCCGCAATACAAAAATTTAGAGGAGTTTTTACCTATCAACCCTGAAACTCAAATCAGTGATCTTTTACCTCTATACGAAAACATAAAACCGTGGCTGGGAAACAGAGCTGGTTTGGCATTTTTTGAGAATAAAAATAACAATCAAAAGATACTTCCGGTTTTGTTTTTGAAATATCAAGATCGCTCCAAAGCACTTGAGTTTATTGTCCAAAATCAAATTGAATCGGAAGAAGTGATTTTGTCTCTAGAGGAAAAATATCAAGGTTATTCTATTTATAGTTATTCTTTTGGTCAGTCTTATCATGTTTTAATGTTGAATGACTATCTTGTTTTCTCCGAAGAAATTGAAAATTTAAAATTAGTGGTTAACACTGTGAAAGGCCAAATTGATGCTTTAAAAAATCACCCGAAATTTATTCAGGTCGCACAGGCTCTTCCTGATCAAAACTTGATTTTTGCATATTCTGACCATCAAAAAACATTATCCTCTTTATTGAGAAATCACCAATTCGTAAGCTCCAGATTACCATTTTTAGTCGATTTTCTGCCACTTTTGAAAATATACTCGGCGGACGGGATGGTAGCCAATATTTTTGAAAAAGAATTAAGGGTGCAACAATTTTCTCTGGTAAATTCAGAATATTTAAACAATGAAATATTCCTTGACTTTGAATCTGAATATCAAGGGAAACTATTGAATGCAATTCCTGATTCAGCTCAAGTTATTTTGGGGGGAAGAAATCTTAAGTATGAATTTGATAGACTGAATCAAATATATCATCGAACTTCATCAGTTGAAGCGGGACTTTTTGAGGGAACTTTTGAAAAAATCAAAGATCAATATTTTGGTGAAAATTTTGATTTTTCTGATCAATTGGTGAATTTTTTCCAAGGCGAATATGTCTTCAGCTTCGAAGGAACAGCGAGTGATCCAATTATTACCTTGATTTCTGAGCTTAATAACGCTCAAAACCAATTTTATAATTTCCAAGAAGTCTTGGAATCTTATAAAACTCAAATTGCAGCATTGAATCCTGTTTTAAAGACATTCGAATTGCCTGATGGAACTATCGGTAGAGAATATATTGCCGATAATAACAGTATTGAGAAAAAAGATTTTGATGGTTATCAAGGATTGATCAGCAGTGAAAATTCTAATTTCAATCTTTATTACGGACTTCAAGACAATTATTTAATAATTTCCAATAATCAACAATATTTTGAAATAATCAGATCGAATTTAAGTAATTTAAATTCTCAGGCTTATCATAATCTTGATCCAATTCAAAGAATCGATGAATATCTTAAAGCTGATTTAGATCGATTGTTAGGAGAAAATCCTTTATTGAATCGAATCGTTGATTTCGAATATGGAAAAAAATATTTAGAGCATGGTATTTTAAGCGTCTATAAGTTAAACTTAAATTGATGGCGCGAATCATATTTACAGATTTAAAGAAATCCAAAGATAAAAAATTAAACCTCAAATCCGAGGTTAAAAAAGAACGTGTCAAAAGAAATCATTTACTGGATATTTCTGAAAATTCAGGAAATAAGTCAATTTACAATCAAGCAAAATCAAAGAAAATAGTTGATATTCATGCACAGAGTAAAAAAAGCAACAGCTATTATTTTGTACCCGAAGAAAATCTAAAAAAACCTATATTAAAAAAGTATACCGAACCTCTAAAATTAATGGCGTCCGGATTAATTTTAGTGTTTTTATTCAATCTGATTAATGTTTTTGAAAATGGTTTTGCATTAACAAACACAATTACCGCTTCCGCCGAATCTGCAGTTAGTCAAATTCAAAACGCAACTGAAAGTGGCAAACAAGCTGATTTTAGCAATGCCGAAAATAGCTTCAGCTTAGCGGAAACAGATTTTGACACCGCACTTGAAAATATTTCTTATCTAAGAACCAGTCAAGAATCAATTTTTGTAAAAGAGCAGAATATTGAATCCTTAAATAATCTTCTTGAAGCGGGTAAAGCAATTTCGCGTGCCGGAAAACACTTTTCCAGAAGCATCAATAATTTAAAAAATCTACCAGAACTGTTTATCTCGGAGAACCAAAACATACTTAAAGATAATCAAAACGGAAGTGAAACAAATCTTTCAATTACTGACTTAATCAACAAAGAGCTGCCATATTTGGATTTGATAATTGAAGAATTACAAGATGCCAAAAATAATCTTTCTCAAATTTCATCTCATTTTATAACTGAAGATTTGAAAGAAAAGATTAATTCTCTCAGAATCAGTTTGGAAAAAATATTGGTCTTATTGAAAGATCAAAAGTCGAATCTCCCATCTATTTTGAAGTTGCTTGGTGACAGATACCCTCATCGATATTTGATTTTGCTTCAAAATGACTCGGAAGCCAGACCGACAGGTGGCTTTATCGGTTCATTAATGATTATAGACGTTAATGAAGGATACATTTCCGGAACACAATTCCATGACGTTTATAGATTTGACGGTCAATTGAAAGAACCAATAGAGGCTCCGGAGGAAATTTCCGAAATAACTGATGAATGGAGACTTAGAGATAGCAACTTTTCTCCTGATTTCGCATTATCGGCCGAAAAAGCTGCCTGGTTTTTGCAAAAATCGCGAGGTCCAAGTGTCGATACCGTAATTGCGATAAATTTAAGCTTTGTAAATCAACTTTTAAAAGTAGTGGGAGAACTGGATGTTGAAGGTTTAAAAGCACCTGTAAATTCTGAAAATTTCCAATTTATTATCAGTTATCTGGTAGAGTCAAAAGAATTTGGAGAAAATAGTCCGAAAGTTATTTTGGAAAATGCAATCACATCATTTAAAGCAAGGCTTTTAACAATGGACAATTATCAACCTCTGTTACAGAACCTGATTGAAGGAATAAAAGATCAAAAGATAATGTTTTATTCAAGACATCAAGATGTACAGGAATTATTTGATAAATTCCATTTAACTCCGCGTCAACTTGAATTGGAACCGGATCAGGATTATCTGCAAGTCATTGCAACATCCATTGGCGGCAACAAATCTGATCAATACATTTTACAAGAGCTTGATCATCAAACTTTTATTAAAAGTGATGGAACAATCTTTAATGAATTAAAAATAACCAGAGAGCATACTTGGACAGAATCAGAACTTCTCAAATGGAAATCTTACCTGGAAGAATTCGGATATCGGGAATTGCCTGAATATTTGATTTACATTTTGGGAGGAGGCGAAAACATATCTAACATAAGAGTATATGTGCCTTTTGGAGCCGAGTTGGAAAACGCTGTCGGTGTAAGCTTAGAAGATGTTAAAACGCGCCATGATTCGCAATTAAACAAAACCTATTTCTTATACAAAATGAAAACTCTTCCAGGCGAAACAAATTCAATCACTTTACGTTATAAATTACCTTTTAAACTGGATCTGTTGCCTGCTGATCAATATCGTTTCGCAGCTCAAAAGCAATCCGGTTCAATTGAGACAATTATCTCCAAACAAATTAATCCGGGCATAAATCAAAAAATTCTTAAAGAATTTCCTGAAAAATCCGGTGATAAATACATTCAAGTATTGGATGGAACATTTCATCAAGCCACAGTAATTAGCAATTAATTCCTCTGAATCTCTCTCCATCCGCGAATCCTGTGTATTTTCTTCCAAATCTGGCCCACAGTTCTGATTTTTCCAAAATTATCATGCTGGGTCTTCCATGTGGACAACTGAATTTTGATTCACTTTTTTCTAATTGTTTGACCAAGGCTTGCATTTCTTCCAAAGAAAGGCTGTCTCCAAATTTCACCGCACTTCTACAGGCCATATAGGTCAATATTTTTTCTTTTCTTTGATTAAAATCACTATTTGAGTTTTCACTTCTTATATCATCTATCACTCCTAATATTACTTTTTCCAAATCATGTTTAATCAAAAAAGACGGCACGGCTTGTATAT
>WJLA01000015.1 GCA_014728765.1 Candidatus Peregrinibacteria bacterium | reverse complement strand
CTCTGATAGTTTTGCCTTTTTCATCTTTTATCTCGCCCAAGTCTAGATCGGCATTGTCCAAAGCTGAAAAAATGTTTTCAGGATCGGATGATAACATTGAAACTTTAGATAAAAGTGCCTCTTCTTGATCTGATAAAATATGCTTTTTTCTCAGAATAAGTCTTTTCAGATCCAAATCATAATCCTTGAATTCGGGAAGTTTAGCTATTTTTTTTAATTCAGCGGAAGGCAACTTGATCAATTCAGGATCAATGAATGAAATTGCTTGAATAAAATTGTTATACAAATGTTCGGCTTTTTTCATCAATGAAAGTGAATGGCTGTTGGATACATCTTCAGAATATTTATGTGAAGAATATACATATAGTTTTTCCAGCTTTCTAAAAGTTGATGATAATTCTTTAAAACAAGCCAATAATTTTTGGGGAGTTTTCAGTTTTCCTTTAAATGACCGTAGTTTAGGAATCTCTTCTGTAACTGTTTGATAATCTTTTTCCCATTCCTTTGTGCTTTTGTACATTGCGTTCAATTTCCATTGATCTTTTTTCGGAACGGATTTTCTATTCTCATAGTAAATTTTTTTACACATTTTAGATTGGTTTTTGTTAAAAAATTTGCTTTTAATGTAACTTTGATTGTAAGCTTTTCAAAGTTAAAATTCAAAATCAACAATAAACATGGCAAAGAATCTTGTTATAGTTGAGTCTCCCGCCAAAGCGAGAACTATAAAAAAATTTTTAGGTAATGACTATCAAGTGGAAGCATCAATCGGGCATATTAGAGACTTGCCTGCAAAAGCGGATGACGTGCCTGAAAAATACAAAAAGGAAAAATGGTCGAGACTTGGAGTGGATACCGAACATGACTTCAAACCTCTTTACATAATACCGGATACCAAGAAAAAACAAGTTACCAAACTAAAACAAGCCATTAAAGATGCCAAGGAAATTTTTCTGGCAACGGATGAAGATCGTGAAGGTGAAAGCATTTCCTGGCATTTGCTGGAAGTTTTAAAGCCTAAGGTAAAACCGAAAAGACTGGTATTTCATGAAATCACCAAGGATGCCATTGAAAAAGCGCTGAAACACCCGAGAGATATTGATGAAAATTTGGTACATGCTCAAGAAACTCGCCGTATCCTGGATAGACTTTATGGATATGAAGTATCACCTGTTTTATGGAGAAAAGTTGCTCCGAGACTAAGTGCGGGAAGAGTGCAATCTGTGGCAATAAAATTGGTTGTGGAAAGAGAAAGACAAAGAGCTAAGTTTGTTTCCGCAAAATATTTTGATCTAATTGCTGATTTCGAAACACTCAAAAAAGAAAAATTTCAAGCGGAATTGAAAGCGATAGATGGAAAAAAAATCGCTTCCGGAAAAGATTTTGATCCAAACACAGGAAAATTAAAAGACTCAAAAAAAATCTTATTGGATGAAAAATCTGCTTCAAAATTGGCTGATGATATAGTTAAGAATGATTTTTCTGTGAGTAAGATTGAGAAAAAGCCATATAAAAGAAATCCTGAAGCTCCATTCACAACTTCCACCTTACAACAGGAAGCTGCTCGTAAATTGCGTTTCAGTGCCAAAAGAACAATGCAGGCGGCTCAAAAATTATATGAAAACGGTTATATAACCTATATGAGAACTGATTCAACTACTTTAGCTGAATCTGCAATAAAAGAGGCCAGGCAATTGGTTGAAAAATTATATGGCAAAGAATTTTTGCCAAGTTCTTCAAAACAATATAAATCAAAAGTGAAAAACGCTCAGGAAGCGCATGAAGCTATCAGGCCGGCCGGAAAAACTTTCAGGCTACCGGAAAAATTGTCCGGTGAGCTATTATCAGACGAATTGGCTATCTATGAATTGATTTGGAAGAGAACCATAGCATCACAAATGAAAGAGGCTCAAATGGAATCTACAACCGCTGAAATATCAGATGGGAAAAATACTTTTCAAGCCAATGGAAAGATAATTGTTTTTCCAGGTTTTCTAAAAGCTTATGTGCAAGGTTCCGATGATCCTGATGAAGAATTGGAAGACAAAGAAAAGATACTGCCGCCACTAAAAAAAGCCGATCAAGTCAATTTAAAAAATGTTAATGCCAAAGACCATCATACCAAGCCAATTGGAAGATATACAGAAGCATCTTTGATTAAAGAACTTGAAGCTAAAGGAATTGGAAGACCTTCGACTTATGCTGCAATTATGGATACTATTCAAAGAAGAGAATATGTCTTCAAGAAAAATCAAACTCTTGTTCCTACATTTGTCGCATATGCAGTGGTGGACTTGATGAATAAATATTTTACTCACTTGGTTGACTATGAATTTACTGCCGAAATGGAGGAAGATCTTGATGAAATTGCCGGTGGATCAAAAAAATCCGTACCTTATTTGAAGGAATTTTATTTTGGCACCAAAAAACATGATGGTTTGACCAAGTTAGTTGTTCAGCCCATTGATGCGAAAGAAATTTGTACAATACCGCTGAACAAAAATATCAATATCAGAATCGGTAAATTCGGACCATATCTGGAAGTTGGTGATGGTGAGAAAAGAGCTGCTTTACCCGATGAAACGGCCCCTGCTGATTTAGATGAAAAAAAAGCATTGGAAATTATTGAATTGGAAAATACTGAATCGGAAATTGCCAAAGATAAATCCACAGGTCAGCCAATTTTTAAAAAAGTTGGGCGTTATGGACCTTATTTGCAACGTGGTGAAAAAGGAGAAGATGGATTTAAAATGAAATCCATCCCCAAATTTATTGATCCCGATGAAATCTCCAAAGAACAAGCACAAAAAATATTATCTCTTCCTTTTGATCTTGGAGAAAGCATAATGCTTGATATTGGGCCATATGGTCCCTATTTGAAATCAGAAGGTAAAAATTATTCCGTTCCGGATGAATATGATGCATTAAACTTAAACTTAAAAGAAGCTAAAAAAATTATTGCTGAAGGCCCTAAAAAGGGAGGCGCTAAAAGACAAGCTTCCGCTCCTTTGAAGGAATTCAAAAACGGTCTGGTATTAAAAACAGGAAGATATGGCCCATATGTTTCTGATGGGAAAATCAACGCTTCTCTTCCCAAGAACTTATCTCCTGAATCAATAACTGAGAATCAAGCCAAAGAATTGATTGAAAAAAAGAAGAACTAGACTGGTGGACTTAAAAAATAAATTCCTCTCGGAGAGTTATAATCCAATTTTCTTTCCAATGGCATTCTCGAGCTGGAACTATTATTAACAGTGTAGTCTTGACTTGTCATTATTCCAATATGTCTATGACCCGGTCTTGCAATACCATCTACCATTCTAGAAGGTGTTCTCCCCCAAATAACAACATCACCGGCCTTTGCTTTGCCACGATGAATTTTCCAACCTCTTCTTAGCAGAGCTTTTTCAGTGGCATTTACTGACAAATGTACTTTACTCAATAAACCCGCCTCTTTTAAAATTGTAGAAGCCACTTGAGCACAAGCAAGTTTTCCACCCGCCACTTCCCTACCTCTAAATTGTTTACTGCCAATGTAGGATCTAGCCGTTTGAATTAATACTTTAGAGCTTTCAGATATACCTTCCGGTAATTCATGCTGTAAGATTGGTTCAGATTTATCTTTAGGCAAATCCTCAGGTGCAGATTGTGTAACTCCAATATCTGCTTGTTTTGTTTTTTGCTTTTCTTTTTCCTCTTGAGCATTCAAAATTTCATCTTCCGCTTGATCGATTTGATAAGAATGTTCACTCAACATCTTTTCCAGAATCGGTGCAAATGCCACTAAATCCAGTTTTCCGGTTTCTTGAAACCGTTTGATTGTTGAAGAAAGAGCATTCGTCAAATCATCAAATACTTTGTCATAGAAGTCTTTGCCCGTATCCAGTTTTTCTCCTTTTTTTTGCGCTTCTTGCCTAGCTTTGTCTTTAACCTCCGTAACTGCAGAATTATATACCATTTCTTCTATTTCCTGCGCTCCGTTCAAATAGGCTCTTCGTCCATATTTTCTTTCTTTTATAGCTTCAACCGGTTGAGACTTTTTTACTACGATTTTAAATCCAGTTTGTATTTCCGCTCTTTGTCCACTTTTTTCAAAATAACCTGTTTTATTTTCTTTTTTAGATCTTGTAGCATTTTCATAGATTAAAGCACCATTTTGATCATAGATATCCACCGCAAGAATATTTGCGGGCAATAAATCCGTTAAATCCAGTCCCCACTCAGCCGCTTCATTATTCAAAAAATCCACATCAAATGCCAATAGTGGATTTTGTTTGTCGCGCTTGAGATAAATCGCAGATAATTCCAAGTGTCTTTTTAATGGATCTTGCTCAAGTTCTTTAACAGAATATCCCATGCTTTTTATAAGATCGTAATCTTGCTTTGTTTCAAATTGTTTGGTTTTTTCAAGAATTGCCTGCTTTTCTTTATCTTCCATTGTTTCAAAACCAATCACATATTCGGCAAGATCATGTTTTATTTGATCAGGACTGTTGGAAATTGTTTCAGAATTTCTTTTTTCCAGCTGATCTTTAGAACGTTCTCTTAATTGCTCAGGATTGGGCGCCACTTTAACTGGTTAAATCTCTTAATTATATCATACTTTTTTAGCTTGACAAAGCCGTTTTTTTAAAATAACTTGAAATACTTAATAATTTTTCAATGAAAATTTCTAAGCTAAAAATCAGTGATTTGAAAGTTAATGTTGATGGGAAAGAAATTCTAAAAGGCGTAAATTTGGAAATCAATACAGGTGAAATTCATGCGGTAATGGGACCAAACGGAAGTGGTAAAAGCACTTTATGTTATGCGATAATGGGACATCCCAAATATGAAATCGTTAGTGGAAGTGTTGAATTAGACGGAGAAAACCTATTAGAATTACCGACGCATAAAAGAGCTAAACTTGGTTTGTTTTTAGGTTTTCAATATCCGCAAGAAATTCCGGGGGTTACTTTCGGTAATTTTTTGAGGCAAGCTCATAATTTGAAAACGGGTGAAGAAATCAGTTTGGGTAATTATTATAAAAAAGCGCAAGAACTTTTGGAAAATTTAAATATTCACAAAAAATTTATCGGAAGAGGTGTTAATGAAGGTTTTTCAGGTGGAGAGAAAAAGAAAGCTGAAATAGCACAATTAACTGCCTTAAAACCTAAACTTGCACTTTTGGATGAAATTGATTCAGGTCTTGATATTGATTCATTGAAAGATGTAGCTAATGGCATAAATAAGGCATATCAAGAATTAGGCACGGGATTATTGTTGATAACTCATTATCAAAGGCTCTTGCATCATATTAAAGCAACAAATGTACATGTTATGAAACATGGTAAAATTGTAAAATCCGGTGGAATGGAACTTGTAGAATTATTGGAAAAAGATGGCTATCATGCAATTTAAAATAAATTTATGAATTTTGACTTTTCTCAAACAAAATATGGATTTAAAACTGAAGACAGACCGAAATACAAGTCTGATTTTGGATTAAGCAAAAAAATTGTGGAACAAATTTCCAAGCAAAAAAATGAACCTGAATGGATGTTGGAAAAAAGATTATTGGCCTTGGAATTATTTGCGGAAAAAGGCTTGCCGAAATGGGGAGCTGATCTTGAACAAATAGATTTTGAACGTATTCATTATTATCTCAAACCTTCAGACCAAGAAAAAAGAAGCTGGGATGATGTGCCACAAGAAATCAAATATACATTTGAAAAATTGGGTATTCCTGAAGCTGAAAGAAAGTATTTGGCAGGTGTTGGAGCACAATTTGAATCTGAGGTGGTT
>WJLA01000005.1 GCA_014728765.1 Candidatus Peregrinibacteria bacterium | reverse complement strand
GTCAAAATTCAGTTTTAACAATGTTCTGAATCTCGATGGTGGAAAATCAACCGGAATGGCAATCAATGATTATTATTTTCCGGAATACGAAAAAGTCCAAAATATAATTGTTACAAAAGTAAGATCTGATGAATAGAACATATTTTGTAATAAGTGATATTGAGCTTGGCAAAAAAGACCTTTTTGACGATTTTAAAGACTTGGCTGCGCTGTTAAAATTCATTCAAATAGCAAAAGAAACTGCTGGGCCGATCAGCTTGATATTTAACGGCGACACTTTCGATTATCTTAAAATGCCTTATCAATCCGATCATCCAATTTATATAACCGAAAAAATTTCCACTTGGAAAACTGATCAAATAATCAGATCCTACCCTGAGTTTTTTGACACGTTAAAAGAGTTTTGCCAAAAAAAAGAGCATCAAATCCATTTTATCATTGGCAATCATGATCAAGATTTATATTGGCCCATAGTACAAAATCAAATAATTAAAAGAATAGAATCTTCAAAAAATCAAATTAGATTTCAGACCAACATTTCCACACCTGAATTTCACATTGAACATGGCAATCAAGTTGATTATTTTTATCAAATAAACCCAAATCAAGTTTTCATAAAATCAAAAAATGGGAAAATCTTAAACACATCGTTCGGTCATTTTTTAATTAGCAAATATTTTATCAATCTAAAAAAGAATTATCCCGACTTGGAAAAAATTTATCCCCGTGATTTTGTGTTTAAACAATATCCCGAATACAAAAAAACAAAAAACAAACTTAAAAATAAATTGTTGTTAAAAGCCTTATTATTGAATAATCCTTTTGATAAAATTACATCATTCAAATATTCGAAAATTCTCAAACATATTGCAAAATACGGATTTGAAATGATTGATGACGAGCACTTTACCGAAAAACGATTTGAAACTCTTTCCGGACTATATCCATCTAAACAATTATATATAATGGGACACTCTCACCTTAATTATGATTATAGCCATCATTATACAAGAAACATTATCACCAACACTTGGAGAGAAGAATACACACTAGAACAAAACGGCAAAATAATGCCAAAAGAAAAATCATATGCTATCATCAAAACTGTTAATGATTTGATTCATAATGTGGAATTTAAAATCATCAAAAAATGAAAATTAAAACGGCGGAATTCATCCGAGGCATTAAAGCTTCAAATGACATACCGGAAAAAAAACTACCTCATATCACGGTAATAGGCAGATCAAATGTCGGAAAATCCACTTTTATCAACACTATCACCCAAAGCAAAAAACTTGCAAAAACTGGGAGCAAACCCGGCGTAACTCAACAAGTAAATTTGTTTTTGATTAACAAATCATTATATTTAACAGACCTACCCGGATATGGATATGCCAAACTTTCCAAAACGGCCAGAAAAGAATTGGAAGAATTGATTTTATGGCATTTGGGAAACGATCAAAATTTTCCAATAGACAAAATAATCTTGTTGATAGACTCCAAAGTGGGTCCTACAGAACAGGACATCGATATTATAGATTTTATTAAACAGAACGACTTAGACACAGTAATAGTCACTTCCAAAGCTGACAAAATAAAACAAAATCAAAAAGTTAAGCTTAAAAAAAATCTTCAAAATCTACTTCCGGAAGCCAATATAATTCATTTTTCGGCCGTTAACGGAGCAGGAGTTAAAGAAGTACTCAAAGAATTTAATCTCTGATACTTGCGCACAATGCCAAATTATGTTATAATATATAGATTGAATTATGTAACATAAAATGGAAGAACAAAGATTATTCATTGAATTGAGTATTATTGTAATTAGTACTCTGATCTTATCGGGCATCATGAGAATTCTCAAACAACCGATCATGATTGGCTATATTATTGTGGGTATACTTCTAAGTCCGCAAGTTTTTGGGATCATGGAATCTCATCATTCAATTGCTACTTTTTCTCAAATCGGTATTACAATACTTCTTTTCATGGTAGGTCTTCATCTTAACCCGAAAAATGTAAAAGAGACGGGAAAAGTTTCGATAGTAACAGGAATAACTCAAGTATGTACCACTACACTTTTGGGATATTTAGCAGGTCTTTTAATGGGCCTTGGACATGTCGTATCAATATATATTGCAATCGGATTGTCTTTCAGCTCAACTATCGTAATCATGAAATTACTTTCCGATAAAAAAGACTTACATTCTTTATATGGAAGAATTTCCACGGGTATTTTGATTGTTCAAGATTTGATTGCAATGATCGTATTAATGGTTATCTCCGCAATTTCCAAAGAAGGTGATATCAACACTTTGATTTTAAGCACAGTATTAAAAAGTGTGGGGATCATCAGTGTATTATATTTCTTCAGCAAATATGCACTACCAAAATTACTCAAAAAAGTGGCTTCATCTCAAGAAGTATTATTGCTGTTTTCTATTGGCTGGTGTATGGCTCTGGCAAGCGTATTCTACTTTCTTGATTTTTCTATCGAAATCGGAGCTTTACTTGCAGGAATTACCCTTTCAATGTCACCTTATCGATATGAAATCAGTTCCAAAATGCGTCCTTTAAGAGACTTTTTCGTTATGCTATTCTTTGTTTTAATGGGAGCGGAAATGGACTTCTCATCAATCAACCAATTTATTTTCCCAATAATAGCTTTCTCACTATTGGTATTAATCGGTAATCCATTAATAATAATGTCCACCATGGGATTAATGGGCTACACTAAGAAAAACAGCTTCAAAACCGCTCTTACTTGCGCTCAAATCAGTGAGTTTTCTCTGATCATGTTGGCACTTGCCATCAAAGTGGGGCAGGTCCCGGCAAACATCAGTTCAATGTTAACCATGATTGGAATATTAACAATTATCGGTTCAACTTATTTCATAATTTATGATGAAAAAATCTTTAATGCACTGAACAAGTTTTTGGATGTTTTCGAAAGAAAAGGACACAAAGTTGATCAACACATTAAACATAGTGGCGAAAAACATGATATTGTCGTGCTGGGATTTTCCAAACTGGGCTCAGAAATTGTCAAAGGTTTATCGGAAAAGAAAAAAAAGTTCTTGGTAGTAGACTTTGATCCCAGAAATATCCGCAATCTAACCAGACAAAGTATTGATTGTCGTTATGGAGACATTGGCAACGCAGAACTTTTCGATGAGCTGAATTTCGAAAAAACAAAAATGATCATTTCCACAATTAAAGATTTTGATACCAACTTATTACTTATTCACAAAATCAGAAAAATCAATCAAAACGCCATTATTATTGTCGTTTCTCATCAAATAGATGAAGCGTTAAGGCTATATCAAGAAGGAGTGAATTACGTAATAATGCCAAATTACATTGGCGGAAATCACACATCCGGAATAATAGCCGAATACGGATATGACATTGATAAATTCCTACAAGAAAAAAATATTCATGTAAATCAACTGTTAATTAAAAAACAAATCAACTTTGGAAAAAATTAATGGTATGATTATCATGTATGACAAAAAAAACTAGCCACAAAAACAGTGATAAGGGGCATGTCACCAATATGCAAAACAGAGTGAATATTCCTTTTCAAATCAAAAATATCAACATGCATTTGGAAAACAATTTTGAACTCTGGACCATAAAAAATCCCACTCCAAACCAACGTTTTAGAAGAAGTTCAATCTTTATCTTAGCATTTCTACTCACCATTTATTGGCCCTTTCAAGGATATCTTATTCATAACGCAATTCTATTGTTTTGTGCTTGGATTATCATTTCATTTATTTCAAAAAAAATTCCCCCCATCATTACAATGAGTATCCTATTGCTTAGCATAGGATTATTATTTTATTCGATGCAATTAATCATTCCTCCACCTTATTAATCTCTGATCACAAAGAAGTAATATAAGCCACCTCCAACTACGATTATCAAAACGGCAACTATCCCCCAGAAGAATCCTGTTTGCTCTTCAACAAATTTTTGAATATCACCGAAAACATCCAATCTGTCTGTAAATGCTCCTTTAAGACCTGCTCCATCTTCCAAAGATTCTTTTTGTAATTTCAAATTAAAATCAATCTCTATTGTTTTTGAAACGGCATTATCTTTCTTTCTGATTGTTTGAATATAAACCGTATGTGGCCCTTCTTCCAATTCAGGAGCTTTTATGGCAAATGAACCATCTGCCGCATCTGAAATCAAAGCGGAAGAAAACACTACAGACTGCCAAGTAACATTAACCCTACTTCCGAATTCAGTTAAAGTTCCATATAAAGTAGGCCTTCCATCAGGTGTGTTTACATCCAAAACCAAGTTTCTAATAAAAACTTCATCGGTTATCTCCACATCTTCAAGCCTTTCAACCTCAGCATTTGCTACATTAATCGTATTATCAATAATCACCTTTAAAGGATAAGAACTTTTAATTTCTCCTTGATTAATGGATCTCGCTATCAAAAAATATGTTCCGTTTTTAATTTCAATATCCGGGAAGAAAATAAAATTTCCTTTAGCATCAGTAAACGACTCACCAAGCAGTAATTCCGCACCATATTCATTTCTGAGCAAGATTTGTACAGTAACCACATTCTCACCAAGACTTGCGGGAGCAACCCCCTTAATCATTGGAGAAGGATCAGAAATTATCTGTCCATATTGATAATTGTTGATCACAACATTCAAATCTCTTAAGTCAGATGGATCATTTGGATCATTCGGATCAGTTTTTGTTTGCAAAATTTCTTCCGCGTCAGTTAATCCATCTCCGTCACTATCAATTTTAGTAGGATCAGTTTGATACTTATATTCCAAAATATCTGCAAGCCCATCATTATCACTATCCTGATCTCCGCTTAATACCTCCAAATCATATCTGACTTCCCAGTCATCAGCTATTCCATTGTCATTTGAATCACCGGGAATAGAGTTCTCGTCCAATGGATCTGAACCAGCTTGAATTTCTTGAAAATCACTAAACAAATCGGCGTCAGTATCAAAATTATTGGGATCAGTTTTATAAATTTTAACCTCTTCTCCATCACTCAATCCATCATCATCAGAATCTGATCGATTGGGATCGGTATTATATTCTCTGATTTCTTCTCCATCAGATAATTCATCCACATCAGTATCAGCTGACTCAGGATCTGTGAAATAGATTAATTTTTCATCAATATTTAAAATTTTATCATCATCATTATCTGAAACCGCCTGCTCAACCACATCATTTACACTCAAATACGTACTAAATTGTGCAACAGCATCTTCCATTTGCCTGCGACTGGGAACATCATCGGGAAATACATTTCTATTTGGTGTGCAATCAAATAAATCTTTCTCACACAATCTGTTATAAACTATCGGATAATACCAGTGAGCATCATACAAATCAGGTCTTACGTCAGCAAAAACCGTTTTAACTTGCTTTACCAGATTATATGTATCAACAGCGGCATATGCCACTTTGAAGACTCCGGCAAATTTTGGCACAAATTCTTCTGTCACATCTCTTTCCAAAAACTGTCTCAACAAAAATGCTTCATAAATACCCCGATAAAAAAGCGATGGATAAAATTGATCTCCCTCAGTCACAGACAAAGTAGTCGCTAAAATCTTATACATTTCAGCGTTAATTATTGGTCTATCGGGCAAGAAAGGACTCAGCTTACCATCAATTTCCAAAGCATAATAACCATTCAAAATTCCGATAATACTCATTTTATTAATCGCTTCTTCATATTGATGACCCTCCACATCGGGATACAAAACCAAATTATCCGGATCAAGTTCCACCCCATCAAAGCGTGTATTATTTCTAAAAATATTCGTACAATTCGGTAAATCTTGATAACACCTTTCAAGAAGCTCCCCTCTCACAACATCCAATTCCAAGTTTCTAAAAACATAATCTGAAACTTCGCCTCTCAAAACTCCTCCATCATCCGGCAATTCAACATCAACTATCTCTTCTTCACCTGGTTCAATTTCCGGTTCTTCTTCAGGAATATCAGGATTAGTCACAAAATCTTCTCTGGGTGCCGGTCTAAATTCTTCATTAAATATTACCGGCGGAACTTCTTCAGTATCATCTGGAATTGAAGGGGTTTGCTGTGTAATCGGTAAAGAAGGTTCCTCTGGAACACTCGGCGGTTCTTCTTGCGGATCATCGGAAACTTCTGGAGTTGTAGGAGGTTCAGGTGTAGTAACAGGAATCTGCGGAGTAACAGGTTGATCATCATCTGAATCATCAGGCGCAGTAGGAGTAGTAGGCATAGTGTCACCGTCATCATCTGAATCATCATCACCTCCAATATAATATCCACCACCACCACCACCACCACCGCCTCCGCCTCCGCCACCTCCGACGGATCCACCGGTTGAAGTTACTCCCAATACACTTAAAACTGAAAAATCAGTAAGTCCGGCATAAGTAGCGGTAATGTTTGTACTGTTAGTTGTACTGAAACCTATATTAAGCGGTTTTACTTGCCCTCCACCATCAGATCTTGCCACAGCGGGTGCCGAAGAACTCCAGACAGTTCCAGGATCAACAGTAACAACTTTGCTAGTGAACAAAGTTCCTTGATAATAATAATTAGCTGTAGCACTATATTGAATTGAAGCCGAATTATTGGCAACAGTTTGATCGCCAGGAGCAACTATCAATTCAGTTGGACCAAGCACAACCAATTCCGCACTATCCGTTAAACCATTAAATTCAGCGGCAATATCAACAGAAGCTTCTCCGAGCCCCAAATCACTAACGGGCGTTGTTAAACCGACAGTATTTACGTCTCCCACATTCGAATCCGTACTGGTCCAAGTCGTTTCTGAAAAATCAGAAACATTTACAGGATCGATAGTCGTTCCAGGATATTCAAAAAATGCCCAAGCTTCAAATTGAACATCAGAATCACCTTCCAAAACCACTACAGCATCCGGATCGACAGTTGTCGGATCAACACCTTCCGGCACCACAGACAATGATGTAGGCTGCAATAACAACTGCATATCCACAGTCGTGGAATCATTAAAAAAAGTTTGAGCATTTACATTACCAATCAAAACAATTCCAAATATTGGAAGGAGTTTCAATATTTTTTTTATTTTTGTTTTTAAAGACATTGCTTAGACAGACATAATAATATCAATTTATTATATCATAATCTTTTCTTGAAGTTTAGACAAATTATTCGGCGTCATTAAATTTATAGTCATATCCTTTCCTTTTCAAAAGCCAGTATTTCATACCATAAATTCTACTTGGAAAAAAAACATTCCACATCCTTTCCCATGCTCTTTTTGCACGATACCTTTCATGTGAACTAATAGTATAAATTGAAACATCAGCAATCAATTTGTCCGACAAAGTTGAGATCTGCGATTCAAAATTCATTTCTCTATACTTCAATCCATCTTGATGTTTTTCCATCATTCCTACATCAAATGAACCCGCAAAGCTTTGTTTTGATTTAAAATACTTACTCGTTGAACTGGTAAAAAACGGCTGTATATCTTTCATTATTTTTCTTCTTTCATCTGAATCATCCACTTTTACAACTCCGAATGCTCCGATCCCATAAACAAAATCTACAAAAGCATCTTTATCTTCCTGATTTTCAAACACCAACCCCCATCTGTTCAAATCACTAATTTTTTTACCTCTCATTAAACTCAAAATCACGGAACCCAAATCTTTTGAATTTACAAATCTTTGATTTGATCCACTATAAATAAGTACTTTTATTTTTTTTATAATATTTCCAAAATTTTCCGTTCTGGAAACATCAGGCACAGACATGGTCACCTCTTTAAAACATTGTTTTTCTTCTATCGGATAAAGCTTATATTTTTTTCTTTTATACTCAACCAATTCTTCACAATGCTCCGACATCAATTTTTTGGCTATATTCCTGTCATCTGAAAAACTATCCTTGTGACTGTTTATTTCATCAAATACAATTTTATATTCAGGTGATTTCGGATTAAGCGATCTGCCTTTTGAGTCAACAGGTTCTAAAATTCTAAATCTGACTTTAACATCTTTAACATCTTCAATTTTCAAAGCCATTTCCATTTTTGCTTCCAAATCTTCTCTTTCTTCAGCTTTAGTTTCCAAAGACCTCATCGTTAAAGTTTTCCGATAAAACATAAACATTTTCATCATCACCAAACACTCATGTCTTATTTTTTCATCAGGTATTTCTTGCTCACCTTCAAATTGTCTTTCAGCTAAATAACTCCTGAAAGTTTCAGGATAAGCCATCCACTTAAACAAAGTTTCAAAATCTCTCACAGCAAGTATTTCCGGATGAAAATTGCACGCATCAGCAATTTCCACATCTCCTCTAAAACTTAACGCATCATCAATAATCGATTCAATTGTTGTCGAAACATTTTCAAAATATTTGATAACATCTTCTCTAAACTCATTCTCTGAGACATGTCTTGCTCTTGGAGACCATTCATATCCAAGCGTGGCTTTTAACCAAGCATTAAATTTTTCAGGAAAATTTTCAGCCAAATCCGCCAATTCTTTAACAAATCTCAAATGATGTTCAGATTCGTGAGAAAGTGATAACGATGCAGGAGTTATTTGCATTAAATCCACTTCTCTCACTTTTTTGTAATGAGCAAGTCTCGCCTTTGTCCTTGATGCCAAACAAGGGGCAATATGTTTTCTATAGAACTCATCCACATCAAAATATTCAGATAATGCGATATTCTCATCATCCATATCTTCTTCATCAATTACGTCTTCTATCTTCATCCTTGAATTGATCCTTTCATTATCAATTTCCGATAAACCAACATAGCAGATCACTTCCTCCACCAACCAATCATAAAAATCACCCCCATCATTTATACTTTCCAAATCAACACCCAAGTTCTCCAAAGACCTTAACAAATCTATAAAGCTTTTTCTGTTGAAATATAGTTTTCTATCTTCTCCCACTACAAAAACTCTACCCATCAAATAATCCATCACAAAATCTCTGGGACTTCTGGAAAACTTATTACTATATATTTCTTCAGCTGTTTTATATATTTCTGCCTCAACTTTTTTTTCAAGTCTTTCAATCATGCTTTCGGTAAAAATGGCACTTCTTGTAATCAAAGGAAAGCGAAGTCTTAAACTTTTCAAAAACCTTTCCAAAGCAAAAATTCTCTTATCACTTTCAATAAATTCATTCATTTCAGCTCTGGCCATTTTCAATTGTTCCTTAACCATGTCCTGAGAAAAGCCATCCATAGTTTCTCTTTTTTTGGAATTTAAAAGAGACTCCAAATATTTATCCAATAATATTTGTGATAAACCTATTTTTTTTGTCTTTCTGACAAATTCAGCAAAAGATAATTTTGCATTGTCATAAGCTTCATCTTTAATCAACGCATAAATCGTGGATTCCAAAGATATTCCGAACTTCATTCTTTCAGCCGCATCGATTAACATTTGGCCCACCTGCATTCTATCCATCTTATAATCATATCTTAATTCGGCATACCTGGATTTTTTCATCTCATCACAACTGATTCCCAATTCATTAATTGATGTGTTTATTTCATTTAACTTCATCTTGATGGCAAAATATAAAGAGAGCGCATCATAACATAAAGCAAAAAAACCGCAAGCACTTTATTTTATTTAGCAAATAGTGTAT
>WJLA01000014.1 GCA_014728765.1 Candidatus Peregrinibacteria bacterium | reverse complement strand
ATGTTACATTTAGCCAGAGCAATTTGTCGTAAAACTGAAAGAACTTTGGTCATTTTACATGAAAAATCAAAAATTGAGATAGGATTAATCAAATTTTTTAATAGACTTTCAGATCTTTTGTTTGTTATGGCAAGACATGAAAATCAACTTAAAAATGTTCAAGAAGAAATTTGGAACTCTTAAGATTCTGAGAGAGGAATCAAGGCGGGAGGTAAGGAGGGAACGGTTTTTTTTATTTGATGCTTCGGAGAAATTTCTTTAGCTTTTTTTATCAGTTCATCTCCCTCAATAATAGCTTCAAAGCTTTCTTTGTCCGGAGCACCTTTGATAATAAATTTGAGACCATCAATAAATTTTTCAGAAATGACCTGTGACTTTCTTTTGATTTTTATTAGATTCTCCAATTGCTCGATTCTTGATTTTAATTGATTTTGAAATATTTCAGCCAATTTTTCCTCTTTAAGATATTGATTGAATTTAAGACTATAGATTTTTAGCTTACCTACTTTTACATGTATATTTTCAATTAAAATCTGGTTCTGTTCATTAAAAAACAAAACTTTTTTAAGATCTTGATCAGTCAAAGAATCTTGCAAAAGATTTCCTGAAGAATCATGGATTTCCAAGTTGATAATCTGATTTTGTCTATTTTGCAGATTTGTTAAATCCTTATGAATTTCTAAAAAAAGTTTTTCGCCATTTATTACTAGAATCGTAAGTTCCTTAATAAGTGGTTTTTTTTGGAGATAATTTTTTAATTCCGATTGATATTTTTCTTTTTGTGCTTGAAGTTTTTGATTGATTTGCTCAATCCAGGCCTGATGATCTCCGCTCTCCTTGATTTTTTTGACCGTAGAAGAGGCAGTAGATTTAACTCTCAAAAATGCGTTTTTTAATATTGTTTCAATTTTCGAAATTTTTGGAGTTTTATAATTAGTCATTAGCGCAGAGTTTTTAATTGTCCCAATAATTCCTCCTCATTTTTCGCAGACTCTTGCGTGCTTTGTTTTTCTTTTATTCTTATTTCGAATTTATTGCAAAAGCCAATGAATTCTTTTTCTGTGCTTTTGATATTAACTATTGTCTTTTCTTTGGCTAACATCAATGCTTCATCTGTGGAATATAGATAGTTCAAAACTGCACCGCAAATGCTTTCATCAATTTCCACCAATTCTTTTTGAGTTGCTTTTGGAAGCAGACGATAAGCTTTTAAAGATTTTACAATTTTTAAATATTCTTTTTTCAGCATGTAGCATGATATAATCCTTTTATTATAACATTTTTAAATAGTTTAGTAAAAACTAATAAAAACAATTTTGCTGGATTATAAAAATATTATTATAGGTCATAGGGGATGCAGAGAGAGAAATAATCCCGGCAACACTCTTGAGTGTTTTGAAAAAGCTTTATATGAAGGGGCTGATGTTTTAGAACTTGATGTTAGAACTACCAGAGATCGTATACCGATAGTTTTCCATGACTCAGAAATAGAAGGACAAAGAATAAAAAGTTTAAGCTATGATCAAATTCGGGAAATCGGGGAGGCAAATGGACTGAGAATTCCTACCCTGCAGCAATTTTTGATTTATTTCGAGGAAAAAACAAAACTACTGATTGAATTAAAAGAGAGAGGAAATGCGAGAGAAATAATTGCTTTGGCGTTGAAATATTTTACTTCTCAAGAATTATTTGTTCAAAGTTTTGATGATGAAACTGTCAAAAAAATGAAAACAAGTTTTCCCAATCTTAAAGTTGGATTGTTGATAGGTATCGGTAGAGATAATGTATTCGGCTTAAAAGGGTTGAAGTTTTGGCTTTGGAAACTGACAGAACTATTTCCCATGTCTAGAATTAAGCGGACCGGAGCTGATTTTATATCAGTAAATTATGCTTTATTATGGTTCGGGATGATTGAAAAATTACAAAAATATAAGATCCCTTTACTGGTCTGGACAGTAAACCAAAAAAAACAATTAATAAAATTGATGAAATCCAAACAGATTAATGGTATAATTACTGACAGAACGGCAGTCGCATTAAAGGTTCGTAATAATCTTAAAAATAAAACATGATGGAAGGATTTGATCACAAAAAAAGAATCGATGATTTAGTTAAAGGTAATCGGGTAATGGTTTTTATGAAAGGTACACCTGAAGACCCAGTAGGATCGGAAAATGCCAGAGCAATTTCTTTGCTTGAAGAAAATGAGGTTCAGTTTATGTGGATGAATGTAGATGATGTTTACGCGATGGAAAATGCTTTAATTGATTATTTTGAAACAAATGAATTGCCTCTTGTCGTTGTGGATGGAAAAATGATTGGAAGTACGCCTTCACTGCAAACAATGCATGATGAAGGAACTTTAAGATTTATTTTGGGCTAGAATTGGTATATGCTGTTGATTGGCATTAATCAATCAACAAGTGTTGAATATAGAAAAAATTTGAAAGACGCAGGTAAACAGTCATTTTTGGCTTTTGCCAAGTAGTCTTAGTAGACTAATTCTGTTTTGGCTCAGTATCAGTCTGCGAAGGTGTTTTTGACTTGTCAGATTCAATCGTGGCACCTTGTTTTTTTAATCTTTCCACCAAATCATCAGTGGTTTTTTTTAGTTCTTCCGATGATGGTTTGGATTTTGTTTCCGCTCTTACCGAGGCACGATATGCTTTTTCCAATTCGGGAGACCATTTGCCCGATTTTTTTAATTGTAAAGCTTTGTATCTGATTTGATTTCTAGCTTTTTGATCCGGACTCAAGCTT
>WJLA01000004.1 GCA_014728765.1 Candidatus Peregrinibacteria bacterium | reverse complement strand
GCAGCTACAACAGTTGATAATGCGACTTTTCTTCCACCGTCTCTTGCCGTTGCAGGAGCATCTAACACAGATGGTAGAAGAGCAACTGCTAAAATACCGATGATTGCAATTACAATCAACAGCTCAATTAGGGTAAAACCCTTTTTTGCAACCATATTTTTCATTTTGGTTTTTGTTATAATTTAAAATATGTTTTTATTACTTTTAATTATACAAGATAAACTAAGTAAAATCAAGCGACTGCTACTAATTCTTGTAATTAAACTAATAAAATAGACTATGAAATTAATTAAACAATCGTTTCCGTCAAATCAGTCAGCTGCATGATCGGTAGCATAATAGCTGCCACCAGTCCTCCCACAGTTATACCAACAAGCACAATGATTAGAGGCTCCATAATCTTGGTCAAGGCTTTAACTGCCGTGTCGACTTCATCATCATAAAAGTCAGCCACTTTTTTCATCACGTTTTCCAGCTGTGCGGTTTGTTCACCCACTTCCACCATATTCACCAGCATTGAAGGAAAAAGCGATGAACTTGAAAGGTTTTCGGCAATCGGTATACCTGCTTTCATATCTTCTGCGGTCAGCAAGAATCTTTTTCGATAAACCTCATTACCCATTCCCGCCGCAACGATTTCCATTGATTTAACGATTGGAACGCCTGAAGAAAGCAAATTACCAAAGGAGTGAGAAAATTTTGATAGAGCGGATTTTTGAATCAGTTTTCCGAAAATCGGAATTTTCAGCATCATAAAATCCCACCAATATTTTCCGGTTTTTGTGCTTTTCCAAAATCCAACTCCTGCAAAAAAGCCGATTACACCAAGCAACAAAGCCCACCAATAATTCATTATAAAATTACTTGTTGAAATCATATATTGAGTTATCATTGGCAGTTCTTTTCCGGAAGAAGTAAAAAGCTCAGATAATTGCGGCACAACCAATGTCATCATCAAAATAATCACGGCAATCATAATACAAATAATCACTATCGGATAAATCAAAGCTCCTTTAACTTTACCGGAAATTGAAGCCGTTTTTTCAAGTTCCGATGCCAAATCCACCAAAGTTTTGTTGAGCTGACCTGATTCTTCACCCGCTTTTACAGCTCCAACTTGAGCATCAGAAAAAATATCAGTATGGTCTCCCATGGAGCTTGATAAACTTTGCCCGTTTTCAACCGATTTCGCCAAATCAAACAATGTTTTTTGCAATTTCGGATTTTTTTCCATTTGTAATGCCAGCGTGTTCAGCGATTTAATAAGCGGTATACCCGCATTGATCATGACCGCCAAAAGTCTGAACATGGTGGCCAAATCTTGTATTTTGACCTTGTTATGTTCAATAATCCAGTCATTAAGTTTGTTAAAATTATCAACAAAAACGTTTCCTGTTAGTTTGGTTAGCCCTTTTTCTTTGTTTAAGAAGATTCTTTTTAGGTTTTTCTTTTCACTTGAAATGTCCATGACAATACTCGCATCTGTTTCAGGCTTTTTTGCAGCTTTATCTTGATCACCGACTTGATAGGTTTCTTTACCTTCAATATTTTTATAAAATCCTTTTGTTTGTCTTGTTGCCATCTTTATTGTTGATTAGATTCCATTTTTTTTGCCACTCTGTAAACTTCATCAACTGATGTTGTTCCTTGAATAGCCTTGATTATTCCCGCTTGTTCCAATGATACCATTCCCATTTCCATGGCCTTTTTTTCAATTTCAATTGTGTTGGCATTAGCAAGAATCAATTTTCTGAGTTCATTATTCATTCTTAAAATTTCATAAAGACCTACTCTCCCTTTATAGCCGACATTATCACATTCTTCACAGCCTACGGGTTCATAAAAAGTCGGATTTTTCAATTGCTCTTCTGTTAAAAGATATTTTGGTCCAAGATTTTCCAAAGCATTATTGATTCTTTCCATTAAAAGCTTATCCGGTTTTGCCGGCTTCATACAATTGGAACAAAGCCTTCTCACCAATCGTTGAGCAATTATTAATTCAATAGTGGATGCCATCAAAAAGTCTTGAATTCCCAAATTTAAAATACGAGTCAAAGTTTCTACGGAGCTGTTGGTGTGAATAGTCGATAGCACCAAGTGCCCTGTTAAAGAAGCTTCAATTGCAATTTGAATCGTCTCTTTGTCACGGATTTCCCCCACCATTATGATGTCGGGATCTTGACGCAAAGCTGTTCTAAGACCCGAAGCAAATGTATAGTCAATATCAGGATGAACCTGTGATTGATTAAGTCCGTTCATTTGTATTTCAACCGGATCTTCGATGGTCAAAATATTAACTTTTATGTCATTCAAGCGACTCAAACAAGAATAAAGTGTTGTTGTTTTACCGGAACCGGTCGGTCCGGAAGTTAAAATAATTCCATTCGGAAGCTCCAAAGCATCTTTCAACAATTCAAAATTGTGCTTATCAAGTCCAAGTTCGGGTAAGTCGGGTATTTTTCTTGATCTGTCTTGAAGACGCATCACGATTTTTTCTCCATTCACAGTTGGTAAAGTTGAAACACGAAGATCCATCTCTCGATTTTCTTTCGTGGTCACTTCACATCTTCCATCTTGGGGGATTCTTTGTTCATCAATTTTCAAATTGGACATGATTTTTACACGAGAAACCACAGCCGGATGTATATTAAGCGGATATTCCACAATTTGTCTCAAAACACCATCAACTCTATATCTAAGCCTCACAGTATTTTGCTCAGGCTCAATGTGAATATCGGAAGATCTCACTTCAAGTGCATAACTGATAATGTTCAACACCATTTGAGGAATATTTCCCGCTAAAATTGCGTCTTGCAACAATTCCAATTTGCTAGGTCCTACATTTTTTGGTGTTGCAGGTTCAGGCTGCTTTTGTGGTTCAGCTTCTTTGGCTGCCGGTTCAGTTTCAATCTGCTGAGACTCAGCAGGTTGAGGTTGCTGTTGAATTTGAGAGGGCGCAGGAATATTAATGCTTGCGGCAGAGTTTTGAGTAGCGCTTTCTTGACTATCTTGCCTGGGAATATCAACATGCTTAATCGGTGGCACATTATAAGTGTTCTCTTGATTGTTTGCTTGTTGTTGGATTTGATTTTGATCCATACTTTTTATTCGCTTGTTTGTTGAAAATATGCGTTAACACGAAGTGAAACACTGATGTTTTCCGGTGTAGCCTCTTCGGAATTTCTGTTTCTGTCAAAATTAATGCTGATTGATTGAATGTCCATTAATCTGTTATTCGAATTCAAATCTCCTGTGCTTTCAATAAATTCCAAGAATCTATCAAAATTGGCTTCCGTTCCGCTAACAGTCATTGTGACCGGCAAGACGGCATATTCAGCATTGTCAGGAAAGTTAGGTTGTTCAAATCTAATATCACTTAAGAAAATGCTGTCAGAACCTCCTCTTAAATTCAAAAAGAAATCATCCAAACTTCTGACCAAATTTGTATAATCTTCATTCGGAGGTAAAATTGCCTGTAACTGTTCGGATATTCCTGTGTTAAGTTCATTGAATTCATTTTTTGTTTCAATAAAATCATTTTCAGTCTGAGATTCTTCTATTCTCATCTCTTCCAGCCTATTTTCAGCATTATCAAGTGCGGAAGCTGTTTCAATATATTCTGTAACTTGAGTAAATCCAAAATACCCGCCAATTCCCAGTGTCAGTACAGTCAGCACAACAAAGGTCATGGTTTTTCTTTTCAATATTTTGGTGGAAACTATTTTTTTTGATTTTGTAGGCATGGTTTTATTGATTATCTATTTACGGGGATTCTAACCGGAGCAGGAGCATCCTCCTCCGTTTCTGTTGATTCTTCATTAATTGGTTCTTCAGTCGATGTTTCATCTTCCAAAGCACTTTCATTTAATTCAGGTTCAGAAAGTTCTTCCTCTTCGATTTCTATCGCATTGGTCTCTTCTGTTTCTTCATCCAGCACAGTTTCTACTTCATCATCAACTGTCAAATTGTTTTGATTGCTTAAAACCGTTCTTTCTGGAAGATTTCCGGAAGTCTCTGTCAGAGCATTATTATTGATTGAAAAAGTGTCATCCTCAACCTCCAAATCCAGTTTAAAGTTCATGCTATAAGTCGTGAATCCATTTTCATCTATATTTTTTGAGAGAGGAAATGATCTGTTTGAAGCATTCTTGAATTGATCATCGCTTTCAAAATCTTCAATTAACGATGCCATCACATTTCTGTTGTTTCCTGAAGTTGTTGTGTTGATACCTGATACTGAAATTCTGTTATTGTCACTATCCAAATCAAAGCTTGAATAAGTAGTATTACTTCTGTCAGTTCTGAACTGCGCATCCACACTATTGGTAACCCTTTCAATTCCGTCAATTACATTAGACCAAACAATTCTTTCGTCCTTGATATCATTAATTATTGCCAAATCAGCTTGTGATGATAACAATAATTCATTGATTTCTGACCTGACTTCTTCTTTGAAAACAGGATCATTTTCTTCAGCGTATCTTTGTATGTTTGCCGTGAATTCATCTACGGAAATTGATCTTAAATTAGTTATCAATTTTGAGTTTCCAACAAGTTTTGCGGCATTGTTATAAAACAACACTTCAGGATCTCTAGGATCATATTCGCCCTCAGATTGTTCAACATATTCTTCTTTGTCATCAAAAATGGCTTGTCTCAAGCTGGTTTGTGCCTGTATTTCAGGTGATAAAGCGTTCTCTTCCTCAAGTCTTGAAGCAAAAGTGTCAATAGTAATAGTTTCAGTCAAATAGTCTTTGGCATTTTCCAAAAGTCCGGGAAGTCTGTTTCTTATTTCACTGATTTCCGCCTGAATAATACCTCTTTGATTAACTGATTCAGGAGATTCTAAAAATTTCACATTATCGAAATACCTGGAAGACTCCAATGCAAATTGATCAAGATATAATTGTCCGGTTAAGTAGTTATATTTATTAATATTGGTGTTTACAGATTTTAAATTGTCATTGGCCAGCGCTAATTGATTGGTGAGATTACCCTCGAATTTATATTCAAAAAAGTTTCCCAAAGTTATTCCGGGGCTCAATTGATAAAATAAAAAACCATTACCTAAAACCGCGACAACTAGCAAAATATAAAAAATGAACTTTGCAAATTGCAATTTTTTCTTCTGTTTTTGTTTAGTTTCAGCCTCTACACCTTTTTCCAATAGCGAATTGCTACCTAAAATTTTATCTGTTTTAGGTTTATCAAGAGTTGTTCGATTGGTAATATTATCCATAATCTTGCTTTCTGTCCCTGTTTTATCTTGCAAAGCAACACTGCTGAAAAAATCGCTTTTTGCTTTTTGTTCAGAATCTTTAGATTGTTCATCCAAATTGATTGGAGCGGGCTTGGGCGAAGTTGTATTTGATCCTTTGGATGGTTCAGCAGGTTTATCCAAATTAATCGCCCCTGCATTTTGATTTGCTGCTTCTGAATTTTTAGAAGAATCAGCGGAATCATCCAATTTAATTGGACCTGAACTTGAGCTCGCAGCTTTTTTCGCTTCTTCTTTCTTGATTTCCGGAACAGCTTCAGACCATGCATTGCTCGGTTTGGCTGTTTGCTTGTTTAAATCAGCTTTATCAAGGTTTATTGATTTAACCTCTGTTTGTTGCTGATCTGTCGGAGCGTTTTGTGTGTTTGTTTTTTTATCTTCCATTGGTATGCTGATAATATTATCCGGTAATTATATCAAAAAATCAGCAAAAGGTCAAAGCACTCATGAGGCTTCCAATCTATTGACCGGAAAACGAGAACCTAATCCGGACATCAAAAAAGACCCTTTCATATTTCAAGGGTCTTTCTTTGATCTTGAATTTCTTATTTAAACTCAACAGTAGCACCTGCTTCTTCAAGTTTTTTCTTGATTTCTTCACCTTCTTCTCTAGGCACATTTTCTTTAACTTCTTTAGGAGCACCGTCAACGATAGCTTTTGCATCCTTGAGTCCAACACCCAAAAGATCATTTACAGCCTTGATCACTGCAATTTTTTGAGCTCCACCGTCTTTAAGTACAACAGTGACTGTTGAAGATTCTTCTTCACCGCCGTCAGCTTCACCACCACCGGCAGCAGGAGCGGCAGCAACAGCTACAGGGGCAGCGGCGCTAACTCCAAATTTCTCTTCCATAGCCTTAACAAGATTTGCAAGGTCTAGAACAGAAAGTTTTTCAACACTTTCCAAGATTTTTTCTGCATCAGCAGACAATTTTACTTCTTCTGACATGATTTATAAGGTTAAGATATTTAAAATTATTCAGTTTTAGTTGCCTTATATGCGTCAAGAGTACGCACAAATTTTGACATTACTCCATGCAAGGCACCATGGAATCCTGATATTGGAGCTTTCATTGTTCCGACAAGTTTTGCTATAAGTTCCAACTTTGATGGCAAGCTAGCCAATTGTAATGCTTGAGCCTTATCAATCAATTCTCTTTCAAGTATTCCTCCGGTTAAACTAACCTTTTCTCCTTTAGCATCAAAGTTTTTGATTATTTTTGACGGAGCAACCACATCATCATAACCAAATACCGCACTAATTGGGCCCTCTAGCACCTCGTCTGAAAGCTCAGGAAGGTTTTGATTCTTGGCAGCCAGCTTCATTAAAGTTTTCTTTGCAACAACATAATCAATTCCTGCTTCTCTAAGCTTAGCTCTGAGATCACCTGCTTCTTTCACGGAAAGACCGTTATATTTTGCAAAATAAACTGCCTGGGCTCTGGAAAACTTATCTTCCAGATCTTTTAGAACCTCTACCTTTTTATCTCTGGTTATAGCCATAGACTGGGGTTAGATAAAAAAAAATTCTCAATTGTCTTTTGACAGCTTGAGAGTACTTATTTGCTTACGCAGCTTGAGGTATGCGCTTTAGAGCTTCTTGTACGTCTCGGTGGGTGCATTTATGCCGATTTGTATATAACTCAATCGTTTGTATATATAACTCAATCGGCGACCTACTGTCTTGGACTGGCGAAAATTTACCTTGATTGTAAGCAAATGTCAATAATAATTTCAAATGTTTTGTAGATTTGTAATTTTTTGCGGTTTTCAAGCCTTGTGAAAGTCATATCCGTTCCGTTTGGCGTTTAAACCAAGAAGTGTTATTAAGTCTGTCAGGAACTTAGGCAAACAAAATCTGAATTGGCAGCAATAAAAAATACAATACACACTCAACCTGACAATTTCATTCAAGGAAAGTCAAGGCCAAATCTGCACAAAAAAGTAAATATTCAGACACTATCTATGATCAATAACAACTCAGCTTAACAACTCTTGAAATCATTAATATACTCTTTCCGGCAACCATAAAATCAGATTACACTTTTAAATATACAATCATCCACTAAAAGTAATCAGCAATATACTACTAATTCTATGATTGAAAAAATACAAAATTTTATACGAAAAAACTCCAAACCTTTGATTGTTGTTCTTGGGCCAACTGCCAGTGGCAAAACCAAATTGGCAATTGCCATAGCTAAAAAGTTTAAAGGTGAGATTGTCAACGCCGATTCAAGACAGGTTTATCAAGAAATGAACATTGGCACAGCCAAGCCTACCATACAAGAACAGAAACAAGCCAAACATCACCTTATTGATATCATCAAACCGGATCAATCCTATTCACTGTCTGATTACAAAAAACAGGCGGAATCAATTATTGATAATCTTCATAAAAACGAAATAACACCTGTTTTATCGGGTGGAACCGGTCTTTATTTATCGGCAATTATAGAAAATTATCAATTACCTGACGTTAAGCCAAATCAGAAGCTACGATCAGAGCTTGAAAAACTATCGAATGAGCAGCTTCAACAAAATTTGAACAAAATTGATCCGCAGAAAGCTAAAACTATCCATCCAAACAATCGTCGCTACATCATCAGGGCGATAGAAACTGCGAATCAGCCGGTGCAAAAATCCACTCCAAAATATCAAACTATGAAAATCGGAATAGAATGGCCTCGTAAAAAGCTTTATCAAAGAATCGAAACAAGGATTGACCAGCAACTTGATGCGGGATTATTGGAAGAGGCGAGACAACTGTTGAAAAAGTATCCGCATGATTTATCTGCTTTGACCTCATTGGGTTATCAAGAGCTTGGAAAATATTTTAAAAACCTGTATAACTATGAGCAGGCGATCGAAGAGTTTAAAAAAAATACCAGAAATTATGCCAAAAGGCAGTTAACCTGGTTTAGGAGATATCAAGATATCAATTGGATAGCTGCGGAAGAAATCGAGCAAATTATCAACGCTTTAAAAAAATAATTATGCAATCAGAGGCGATCTTGCTTGGAGGTAAGTCGCTGCTGAACAAAAACTGGAAACTTAGAGTTCATCAAAATGATTTAGATTTAGTTCAAAACATTCTCAAAAGTAGAGGAATTGAGGGTCCGGAAGAAGTCAGCGCATATTTAAGTCCAAGCTACAAAAAAGGCTTTCACAATCCATTCTTAATGAAAGATATGGATAAAGCTGTCGAAAGAATCAATCAAGCTATTGATAAAAAAGAAAGAATTATTGTATTCGGTGATTATGATGTTGATGGCATCTCCGGAACAGCGGTTTTAATCAAAACTCTGGAAAGGCTTGGAGCGGAAGTTTCTTATCGATTACCTCATCGAGTTAATGATGGATATGGACTTTCCAATAAGTTTATTGAAGAGTTCAAAGAAAAAAATGTAAAAGTTTTAATCACTGTAGATTCGGGAATATCCTGCAAAGACCAAATTGATTTGGCTTGGGAATATGGGATAGACACTATCATTACTGATCATCACACTATTCCTGAAAACCCTCCCGATCGGGCCTATGCTATTCTTCACCCTAAACAAGCTGAATGTCTTTATCCTTTCAAAGGATTAACAGGTTCCGGGGTGGCATTTAAATTGGCTAGTGCTTTGGTTACAGACAGATTACCATCAAAAGAAAGAGATCAGTTTATGTATTCTTTGCTTGATTTAGCAAGTCTTGGAACAGTTGCTGACATTGGTCCTTTGCTGGGAGAGAACAGAATTATTGTCAAATATGGTCTGGAAGCTTTACAAAATACGATGTGGCCCGGTTTGAATCATTTAATGGATTATGCGGGTATAGATACTACCGGGAAGCTGGATGTTTCTACAATCGGGTTTAAGATAGGGCCTAGAATTAATGCTGCGGGCAGAATTGATCATCCATATCAAGCTTTGCAAATGCTACTTTATGACGGAGAAGATCAAGAAAAAGGCAAAAGTCTAGCCGCTAAATTGGAAAAATTAAATCAAGAAAGGCAACAGATGGTTTATAAAGCATTGGAGGAAGCTTTTGAAAGAGTGGAATCAGATTCAAAAAACAATAAAATTCTCATTGCCTGGAGCCCTGATTGGCATATGGGTATAATCGGATTGATTGCTGGTCGACTGGTTGAAAGACATAATATTCCCGCAATTGTATTGCAAGAATTCGATGAACATCTGGTTGCTTCTTTCAGGTCCAATGAAAGCTTTAATGCTGTTGATGCGCTTAATCATGTAAGTCATCTTTTAGAACACTATGGAGGACATTTTCAAGCTGCAGGTTTTAGTATCAGGAAAGCAAATCTCGAACAGTTCATTGATGAAATATCAAAATATGCCGCCGAAAAACTGCAAGATTATGATTCTGAGCAAGAACTATTGTTGGACGCTGATCTGAGCAATGAAGAAATTAACGATCATTTCGTAAAAAAACTGACTCAGATGGAACCATATGGTTATGGCAATGAAAAGCCAAATTTTTTATTGAAAAATGTTAAGTTGGAAGGGATTAAAAGAGTGGGAAAGGAGGGTAATCATTTGCATTGCTTTATTACTACAGGTTCAAACAAATATTCAGCTATAGCTTTTAAAATGGGGGAATTAATTGAAAAACTTGTTGATGCGGAAGAAGTGGATGTTGTCTTTTCAATAGACAAGAATCGTTGGAATGGCAGGGATACTATTCAATTTCAGTTGGTTGACATAAAAGTGAATTTTAGATAAATTTGCTTCTAAACTTTTGTCTTGAATGTTTACAAAACAAGCAAAATTTGTTATAATTTCAGGACTCAAATAACTAATGAAGCAAATTGAACATCAAATAATAGATTTAATTAACAGGAGTGAAAACATTCTTGTTATGCCTTCAAGTCCACCGGATGGTGATTCATTGGGATCAGCCATGGCTCTTTATTTGTCACTTCGAAAATTAAACAAAAAAGTTACTGTAGTTTGTGCAGATCCGGTGCCTGAAGTCTACAAGTTTTTACCAATGATGAATACCATCAAGAATGAACTTGCGGTTAGTCCTGATTTTATCATTACTTTGGATACTGAGAATGCCAAACTCGATTCTATTCACAGTAAAGTTGAACATAACAAAGTTAATATTATTTTGACAGCTAAAAAAGGACAATTCAGTCAACAGAATGTTAGTTTTAGTCATGGACCAAGCAAATATGATTTGATCATTACAGTTGATACCGCTGCAACCAAGCAACTTGGAAAATTTTATGAAGATAATGTAAAAATGTTTACTGAAATACCTGTTATCAACATTGATCATCATCCATCAAATGAAAATTTTGGACGAATCAATTATGTAGATGTTATGAATTCAGCTACCACTGAAATGATTTTGGGTATTCTGGAGAACTTGGAAGAAATTACGTCAAAAGAATTGGTTGATGAAGAAGTCGCGACATTGCTTTTGGCGGGAATCATCACGGACACCGGAAGTTTTCAGCATTCCAATACAACACCCAAGTCTTTCTCTAATTCCGCAAAGCTGATTAAAAGGGGGGCCAGACAACAAGAAATTATTCAACATGTTTATAAGACAAAGCACTTAACCACTTTGAAACTTTGGGGAAGAATACTCTCCAAAATTAAAATTGACCAAAAGCATAAATTTTTATGGTCCGTGATTACACAAAAGGATATCAAGGAAACAGGCAGTAACGTTGACGAAACAGGGGATATTATTGATGAACTGATGACAAATGCTCCAGAAGTTGAAATTGTTCTGCTTTTGAAAGAAAGAAGTGATAATATACTTTCCGGTAGTGTAAGAACCACTTCCGACGCTGTCGACGCTACTCAAATTGCTGCGATGTTTGGAGGTGGAGGGCACGCTAAGGCGGCAGGATTCAAGATTCCTAATGCAACTTTCGAAAGCCAAGGTATGGAAATTATTGAAAAAATTCAAAAATATCAAACGGAAAGATTGAATCTTGAAACAACAATTGAAAATTATCAGGCTCCAGATACGGAAGCAATTGCTCCTGAACCGGATTATAATCCTAAAATAGAACAAAAAAACACATCTAAAACTAAAACAATTACCATTAAATCCGAAGAGCCGCAACAAATGGAAGATGGCGTTGTGTATCGATTTGAAAACTAATCTTCAACATCAACATTGGTGTAAATATTGGAAACATCCTCATCTTCATCCAGGGCTTCCATTAGAGTCTCAAAACTTTCATAAGCTTCCGAATCTCTGGAAATACTGACTCTATTCTCTTTTGCATCATAGACAATTTCCACCGTGTTAATTTTGACTCCTTGTGCTTCCAATTCAGATTTAACATGCATTAAATCCTCCGGAATAGTAAAAATATTCACAATATCATCTTCAAAAACAATTTCATCAGCACCTGCTTCAATCGAAATTATCTCCAAATCTTCTTTCTCTTCTGCAAGGCATTTAGCATTTATTAAACCTCTTTTTTTGAACATCCAAGCTACTGAACCACTATCTGCAAATCTTCCACCTTTCTTGTTTAAAATTTTTTTTATATTAGTCAGTGATCTATTTTTGTTGTCTGTTAAAACTTCTATGAAAAGTACTGAACCGGCAGGACCGAAAGCGTCATAAAACAATTCTTCGATGATTGTGTCATCTTTTAATTCACCGGTTCCCTTTTTAATAGCTCTATCAATATTTTCATTCGGCACATTATCGACTTTAGCCGCATCAACTGCGGCTTTCAACAAAGGATTCATATTGATATCACCACCCTGCTTGGCTGCAATTGTGATCATTCTTGCATGCTTGGTAAAAATTTTGCCTCGTTTAGCATCTGAAGCCGCCTTTTTATGCTTGATATTGTGCCATTTCGAATGCCCTGCCATTAATTTTCATTTATAAATTTTTTAAGTTTGTCTGGATAATCGGTAATTATTCCGTCAATATCATATTCAATTGCCTGTTTCCATATTTTTGGCTTGTTAGCTACATGTATAAAGACTTTTGAATCGATATTTTTTGCAAATCTAACCATCCGTTCTGAAAAAATTTTTCTGGAAATCATCATATAATCAGGCTTAATAGTATTTTTAATATATCCCCTAAAGGAATTAAAGACGAATCTTGATCCGACCAATTGACCTATTTTTCCTCTATATCCAATTCTTCTTAATTGAGCCAACACAAAAGGATTAAATGACATCACAATTGATCGATCTTCCAAGTTGTGATTTCTGATTAGCTTAAGAAATGATTCAGCATAAAAAGTCCGCGTTAATGTAACAGTTTTAAGCTCGCAAAATGGAATTATACTATTGTCTTCAAACAAATTCATGACTTTCTTAAAATAATTTTTTTTGCTTTTCGGCGTATGCAGAAAATCATGCTCCAAAAAAAATTCACCTGCCAGATGATTCAAACGAATGTCCATTTCAATACATTTAAAACCGCTACCAATAGCATGCTTAAATGCATCATGTGTATTCTCACGATGAATTCCTTTGCTTCCGCCTCTATGCGCAACGATAATAATTTCTTTATTATTCTTGTTCACTACTGTTTTGAGGGGGAAGAGATAATTTAATATTTTCTTTTTTTGTTACCGCCTGGGTAGGAGGTGGACCGGAGGGGACTACATCTTCATTTGGTGGACTGGATGGACCAGTACTATAAGGCACATTACTTTCTTTCTGAGTTTCCTTTTGATTGTTGTCTACAGTTTCAGTGTTTTCAACTTCTGTTTGGCAAGCTGTGAATACTAACATTACAGCAAAACTGATTATAAATAATTTTTTATACATATTTTATCAATTTAAAATGATGATGTTTTATCTTTTTTAGTCGCCAGTATTGTATCAGATTCTCTGTCCACTTTCACTGTCAAATTATATTCCTCGGAATAATAATAATCCACAGGACCTGTTCCAATGCCGATTGTATCAGTTTCAAAGATAACAAAATCTTCTATCAATTTAATACTCTCTGAAGCTTTTCCCGAAATCAAAACATTTTTTAATAATTGGGTTAAAACATCTTCAGTTGTTGCATTTTCTTCTAAATCTTCATCATTATTTTGTTCATTTTTGATTTCACCACAATTTTCGAATTCAAGCTCGGAAGGAGAATTTGATTCTCTTATACTTCCTATCATATAGCGAATTTGCTCTTTTAACTGTGGAGCTAAAATGCCACTCCCTACTTGAGAATAAACGATTAATATTGTTCCATCAGGCATTTCAAAATAGCTATCCTGAAGACCTGTAGCTTCTATATAAACAGATGCATATGGTATTTCATTTAAGGTCAAAAATTGTTTTTGAGCATTTTCACCATAATCAATCAGGTCAATGTATTGCTCTAATGTTAGACCTTGAACATTGTCATCACTGACCACTATTACAGTTGCGCTATTGGGAAAAACTCTGGCAAAGCTGACCTGTCCGTTAGCTATATCTTGCTTCCAAAAAATTGCTTGATCTCCGGCTACATATTTTTCCCATGAATGAGGATATTTGATTTTGTATCCTTCTTGATAATTATTGCAATAATTCCAATTCAGGCTCAATGGATATTTTGATTGCTCATTTTTAAGAATATAGATAAGCCTGAATACAATCTCAGAAAATTCACCTCTGGTCATTTCGCGATCAGGAATGTATTTATAGTCTCCAAAGGCTTCTATGATCTGCGCCTCTTTCGCATAATCGACATATGTTGCATACCATTCATCGGCCTGAATGTCAGCATAGGGGTTTTCCACTACCTCATATTCTTCAAATTGATCATCAATTGTTTTTAAAGCCATTTTTAAACTCTCAACCGCATTAACGGTTTGAGCCGGCTTGAATGTGCCATCAGGATAACCTTCGATAATACCGGCACTTAATGCAAGTCTTACAAAATTATAATACCAATCATTTTGTCCAACATCCGGAAATTCAATAGTTTTTAAATCATCTACAGTGACCTTTTCTCCAAGATATTCTTTTGCCAACAATACAATTTTTAGCGCTTCTGCTCTATTTATCGCTTTCTTAGGCCCGAAAGTTCCGTCGGGATATCCTTTAACAATTCCCGCTTCTTGCAAAAATTCAATAGCTCCATAATTGGGATTGTTTCTATTTACATCAGGAAAAGAATCCGCGGCCATTACATTTGGTATTGAGCCAATAAAGACAACGGATCCTATTAATAGCGATAATAAATTTTTCATTTTATTCTGCTAATTCTTCTTGAATTATAGCATCCAATTGTTCAGCAGGAACTGCACCTGGAACAAATTGATCATTGATAAACATAGAAGGTGTTCCCATTATTCCAAATTCTCTACCCTCAACGGATTGTTCCATTACTCTTTCTTCATAAGTACCGTCTTCAATGCACTGTAAAAGTTCATCGGAATCTACTCCGGCATTGGTTGCTATCTGCTCTATCGTATCATTAAGGGCCTCATCAGGATTTGCATCTTGTAGGCTGGTCATAATATCATTTTGAGTGGCATATAAGGCACTCGACATTTCTTTGAATCTACCTTGATCAGCGGCACATTCCGCAGCCTGAGAAAGTGTTGAGTCAGGACCTCCTCTATCAAAATTTTTAACAGCCCAGCTGACTTGACCTTCATATTTTTCAACCGCCTCTTCTAAAACAGTATGCATTCGCGCACAGAATCCGCAAGTATAACTAATATATTCAATAATAACCACATCGGCATTTTCCGGATCAGCTCCTATAATTTGAGCGTCTCCAATCTCCGGTACTTTTAAATATTCCAAGCCTTCAGATCTGATTGTTAAAACACCGTTAATTTCTTCTAGTGCGGGAGCAAATTCAGCATATTGAGGATGACTTTCAATTGTTGAGTCAGTTACAAAAATTGGTAAAAACCTGGCATCAACCGTTTCAATTATCTGTGAACCTTCTTCGCTTTCTTTATCTACCCAAGTCACTATCACATTTGTGTTTTGCAAATTACTTTCAACATTTTGGATATAGCCTTCCAAGCTGGCTTTTTGTTCACTTTCATTTTCATTGTAGACAATTGTAATAGGGAAATCATATGTTTCACCACTTGCAATTGTCCCATCATCATCCATTCCAATCGCTTGCTTGTCATGATAATCTTCTGTTTCAGATATTCCAATC
>WJLA01000013.1 GCA_014728765.1 Candidatus Peregrinibacteria bacterium | reverse complement strand
TCCTTTGATAGATTTGAGACCTTTTCCAGCTCTATTTTCTGTAAATCCTTTAAATGTTCAGCTTCTTCTCTCAGTTTTCTGGTATCTTCAGCTCTTTTTTCCAAATCAACTCTTTGCTTTTCAGCTTCAGAAATTTTCTTATCCAGACTCTCTTCCTTGGATAACAGTTTAGATTCAACTTGATCCAAATAGTTTCTTTTCTTTTGTTCTTCAGCTTTAAATTGATTTATTGTTTTTAATGCTTCATTTTTAGCATCCAGCAAAATTTGATTTGCCTTGTTATTGGCATCATTTAGGAGTTCAGCTACTTTTTGTTTATTATTTTGATCCTCTTTTTGTGAAAGAATTCTCTTTAAAATATATCCTATCGCCACCCCTCCAAACAATGACACTAGCAAGACTATTACAACACTAGTATCCATTTTTCATTTTTATTAAGAAATAAATTCTCATTACCCAGTAATAAAATCACATCCAGTCAAGCCTGTCAAAATAATCTCAATCAAGACCAAAAAAAACAGCTTCTTCTCTTATTTTTATGATTGACTAATTTTTTTTAGATTTTTTTATGTTTTTTTAAAAACTATCATCAAAAATTATCAAAAAAGAATATGAGAAAACTATTATATTTAACAATTACGACTTTGCTTATATTTCCGAGCTTTTGTAAAGCTTTTGTTCAAAATAATTACTCAATATTGATTACTGAAATCAATATTAAGAACAAAGACCATGACTATATTATTTTTAAAGCCTATTCAAATAATGATCAGATTAATCTGAAAGGAGTAAATTTTTATGATGATCATTCATTTTTAAAAATAGAAAAAGACTTTTTTGTTATGCCAAATCAAGAATTAAAAATATTATTCAATCAACATTCTGAAAAAATATCTGATCAAACTATCAAAATTAAAAAAAAGGGTTTAACTTCAACCACAGAACAAATTGTCATTAAAAACGATGAACATGTTTTCGATTTGGTTTGCTGGCGCAATAAAAAGCCAACAAATAATGAAATTCAGGATTTTCAAAAAAATTATAATCCTGACATCTGGCTTTCTAAAGAAATAAACAGCTGCATTGACAGTGATCAAATTAAAACCAATCAATCAATAAAAAGATCTTCTAGCAAAAAATGGCCATTCACTGAAAATATAAAACCTTCTAACGGTAATTCATCGAAAAATATATTCATTACAGAAGTTTTCCCTAATCCAAAAGGCAAAGATCAAAACAAAGAATGGATTGAAATTTTCAATCATGACACCAAAGCAGTCAATTTAAATAACTGGAAAATCAGCAATTCCAAAAGTGAGCAGCTTTTAAATATCACTCTTGAACCGAATCAAAATCATCTTATCAAAATAAAAGATCTCAGCCTTAAAAACACGTCTGACAAAATTGAATTATTAGATTATAATAATCAATTAATTGACTCCATTTCCTATCAAAATCCTAAAGAAGCGCTTTCTTATTCTAAATTGACAATAGATGGTAAAACCGAATGGAAATGGTATGACCCTTCTCCAAAAATAATAAATCCGATTCTGAGTAGCATTGAAGCGGAAATAATTGAAAAACCAAACTTTGAAAATATCAACTACACAATGAAAGTTAAAGATTTTGAACAAAATATTTATACAGTTAGCTTTGATGAATCGGCAATTTCCGCATCATTGGCCAAAATAACATTCATTCAAGGAAAAAAGTTAAAAATAATTGGAGAAATAAATAATAATGAAATTATACTACATGACTTTGTAATAAATGATACAAAAATCGAAAACAATAATTCGAGTCCGCTTAACTTATATGATATTATTGCAATATCAGCACTTATGACTGCAATAATATTTTTGCTGTTTAAAAGAATATGGAAAACATCAACATCCCAATAGCAATGATAGCAGGAGTATTCTCTATCTTATCACCATGCATTTTGCCGGTTCTACCCTCTTTTTTAGCATACATAACCGGTATATCTTTAACCGAGAAACAAACCAAATCAAAGCACCTGGTTTTACATACCATCGTATTCGCAATCGGATTTTGTCTTACCTTTTTAACAATAGGAGCGGTTATTGGCTCTTTGGGACAATTTTTGCTAATTCACCAAGATATTTTACAAAGAATCGGTGGAATAATTATAATTCTATTTGGAGTACACCTTACCGGTTTAATCAAGATTAAGCCATTGTTAAAAGAGTTCAAAATAAATCTTAAAGATACTCATAATACCGGCTCATATTTGCGCTCATTAACAATAGGTGTCATTTTTGCTTTTGGTTGGGCACCATGTTACGGACCAATTTTAGGATCAATCTTCACTTTGGCGGCAGCTTCCGGTAGTTTCAATCAAAGCATGCTGTTATTCTTTTTCTATGCGCTAGGATTTGTTATTCCACTCATTATAATGGCATTTTTTATAGGCAAATCAATCAAATTCTTCAAAAAAAATCAATTTATCTATAAATATTCTTCTTTAATAGCCGGATCAATTCTGATTATTTTAGGATTGTTGATGCTAACAAATACAATATCTATTATTGTAAATCACTTGAATAACTTATATATTAATTTAGAAATCTATTAAACACAAACATGGAAAATACAAATAATTTTTGGAAACTTGCCACAATTTTCATTTTCGGAATGATAGTTGGATTTTTGATTGCAAAATATGAATTTACTGATACCCCTTCAGCTAAAGCACAAGGTCCGGAAAGATATTTTGGCAACCCTGATGCTAAAGTTGTGATTACTGAATACAGCGATTTTGAATGCCCGTTCTGCAAAAGATATTTTGAAAACACATTTCCCGCAATTAAAGAAAAATATCAGGATAACCCCAATATTAAATACGAGTTTAAACATTTCCCATTATCAATTCACGCTAATGCCCCTAAAGCTGCCGAAGCGGCAGATTGTGCTTTAGACCAAGGAAAATTTTGGGAAATGCATAAAATTCTGTTTGAAAAACAAAGTGAATGGGCAGGTTCTGGAGATAGCATTCAAAAGTTCAAAAATTACGCTACCGAATTAAATCTGGATCAAAACAAATTTAATGATTGCTTAGACTCAGGAAAATATACGAAAGCTCAAGCAAACGATTTCAATGAAGGAAGAATCAGAGGTGTTTCAGGAACACCTACAGTATTCATCAATAATCAAAAAATAGTTGGTGCTCAAAGCCCCGAAACCATTGAAAAAGCTATTGAAAATGAATTGAATCAATAAATCGTTTATAAAACCATTATCCTATAAAGGATTTGAAATGCATCTCCCCTTGTAATACTGGCATTAGGCTTATAAAAATCATACAACGGATCCTCTGAAATTATTTTTCTTTGGACGGCTGTAGCAACATAAGGGTAATACCAAGCTGTTTCAGGCACATCTTGAAAATCCGGAACCTCTACATTTTTGAAGGACTTAATATCAAAGGCAACCAACATAATTTTTAATGCTTCCGCTTTGGTTAAAGGGCTATTTGGATTAAAACTGTTATCGATACCGGTTATCCATCCCTTTTCTTTAGCAAAACAGACAGAAGAAGCAAACCATTCATTTCCTACATCATCAAAACAATTACTATAATTTAAGTCCAAAGGATATTGATTTTTAGCATTAACTACAGTCTTTACCAATTCAGCTCTGGTTATTGTATTATTAACCTTAAAGGTACCATCTCCATAGCCTTTAACCACTCCTTTATTATTCAAAAAAGCGATTGAATCAAAATATTTTGAGTCCGCTGACAAATCAGCAAATTTTGTCTGCTCTTCTGCAACATTTCTTAAATTCTGTGTATATCCCGGCAAAACACTTCTAACACTATCCTTTAAAAACCTTACACTGGATGGAACCGTAAAAGCCAACACTATGACAATCAAACAAGATATAGCTATACTAACAGGCAAAAAGAAGGTTAAGTCAGAAAAAACTCTCATATTCGACCTAGACTTACCCATGTCCTGTTCTTCCTTATGGGTATTACGATTAATTGTTATTTTTGGCTTAAGCATTTTATATTTATTCCTGAAATTATAACACGCTTCAGCACTTGTGTCAAGTGTCCGACCTATTAAGTGCTTTTCTGGAAGTTGCCTCTTTCACATCATCAATAACTTCATCTATATTTTCATGATCCAGTTCAACACTTAATACAGAGGCATATTCAGTTTCATAAATATCAATCAGAGTAATAAACATCACCAATAACAAAGGACCCAATACAACACCGAGCAATCCGAAAGCCATCAATCCTCCAAAAACAGCCAAAAATGTTAATAATGGATTCAGTTTTGCTGAACCACCTATAAAAATTACTCTTAAAAAATTATCGATTGTTCCTATCAACAAAGCCCCCCACAAGAAAATGAATATTGCCCAGAAAAAATCACCGGTTAACAATAAATAAAAACCCATTGGAACCCAAACTATTCCTGTACCTACTATTGGCACCAATGAAAAAACCGAAACAGCTGTGGCCCAAAAAAAGGCGGCTGGAATTCCTGCGATCATAAATCCTATCCAAGCGACGGCTCCTTGAGAAATTGCTGTCAAAAATGTACCGATTAAAGTTGCTTTACTGATCTCTCGAAACTTTATCAATATCAATTTCTCTTGCTTAAGTGGTAAAGGACTGATGTTCATTATTTTCGCAATGATATTTTTTCCATCCTTATAATAAAAATAAAGTACAAAAAACATTACTGCCACGTTAAAAATGGTCCAACCAACACTTTTAAAAAGATTTAAACTTTGCTCAGCGGCAAATGAACTGATTTCTTTTGTTGCTTCTGTTATTCCTTGTGTCAAACTTTGTAAATTCGATATAACAAAATTTTCAACATCTTGACTATATATACCTAATAAATCATAAAAAAAGCTTCCCGGTCTCCAAGAAAACAATTCTTGATAATCAAGTGCAATCAAATAATCCCTAATCATAAAGTAGCCTTCTGAAACCTGAGCAATTAACACCAATACGAATGCCGTTATAGGCAATACAATAGCAAATACCACTATCGTACAAGTTAAAAATGCCGCTAATCGATTACGACCCTTTAACCAATTGGATAATACTTCATAAATTGGATAAGTTACAGCAGCAACAACCGCTGAAAAGATTAAAACCATAAAAAACGGCTCAACTACTTTATATAAAAAAATACACACCAATAATATCAACCCGAATAAAAAGTATGCTGGCAATTTTTCCAATAAAATACCTTTATTCGGGGTTAGTACATTTTTCTTTTTCATAGTTTTTGTTAGTCAACAAAAGCATTCTATAACAAAAACAATAAAGTTTAAAAGCATTATTATTAATCATCAATTTCTCTTTTGCTGTAAAAACCTGATGTTTTAATTTTTCTTACACTAGATTCATCATTTCTTAATTTTTTTTCTATCACTTCCTCCATGGAAATCAATTTTATTCTTTCTCTGCAAATATCAGAAATTATTGCGGCAGCTCTAACAGAGAGACCAGCTTTAATTTGGTCATAATCTTTACCTTTTAACAAAGATCTTGCAACCCAACTGGTTAAATGAAAACGCAATGTTCTCAATTGATCACGATTTAAATCATTTGAGTTTAAGATAATTTCAATAATATATTCTTCAAACTCTCTAATATCTGATTTTAAAGCCTTTGCAGCATCCGGATTGAATTTTATTCTCTCAAAATTACCACTATCTAGCCTCTCAGCACTGGATTTTCGCATTTTTAAAATTAGTTAGAATAACTTATACAAATGTCGCCTTAATATTGCAACTTTTTTTATTTTCTTTTTGTATTCTTTATTTCATTAGACTTTAACTTTAGAACTCCAAATAAAGCCAACAAAACCAAAATTATTGTAATAAATGGTAATATAATTGTCACTAGCACCGCTATCAAAACCGAAACATTCAAATAAATGTATTCACCTTTTGAATCCATTATACTGACTTTATTTTCCAAACTTTTTTTCCATAATTTTTTCAAGTCTTCAATAAAACTGTCACTGTTATAATTGTTTGATTTTTTTGACTTAGCCATTTTACATTTTTTAAAAATTCCTCTAAATTATACACAGAAAAAAATAAAATGAAACATATGAAAGAGTTTTTCGACAGATTATTTAACATAGATTTTTTTAATAATGGCATTTGGACCAATACATATCTTGGAAATGAATTAAAGGCTTATCTGATAGCTTTAGTTATTTTTCTGATATTAAGTGTAGTCTTTGTAATTCTGAAAAAAATCGTGATGATTCAGATCAAAAAATTGGTCAAAAGAACCATCAATCAAATTGATGACACAATTTATGAATCATTAAATTGCATCAAACTATCTTTCCTTTTTTATTTGGCATTCTATATTTCTATTCAAGGACTTAATTTCGGATACTATATTCATGAAATATCTCATGCTCTGTTGGTAATATTCGGAGTATGGCAAACCATTGAAATTATCAATGTAGGAGTAAATTATTTGCTCGACAAACACATGAAAGATCAGGACGGTGAATACACCTTTATCGCAGGTGGTTTAATCAGTGCATTCACTCGAATCGGTCTATGGATACTTGGTATTCTTTTCATTTTATCGAACCTGGGAATCAATATAGTTTCATTGGTGGCCGGTCTTGGTATAGGAGGTGCCGCTATCGCACTTGCATCTCAAAACATTTTAGAGGATCTGTTTAGTTCTTTTGTAATATTTTTCGATAAACCTTTTAGAGTTGGAGATTTCATAATAGTTGGTGAAGATATGGGAACTGTTAAAAGAATTGGTATCAAAACAACCAGAATAAAAGCCTTGGATGGAGAAGAAATTGTAATAACCAACAAAGAATTAACTTCGGCCAGAATCCAGAATTACAAGAGAATGAAAGAAAGAAGAATATCATTTGATTTTGGAGTTGTATACCAAACACCGGATGAACACGTTAAAGCTATACCCGGACTAATAAGAGACATTATTGAAAGTGTTAAAATGACAAGATTCGACAGATGTCATTTCAAAAGTTTTGATGAAAGCTCCCTGGCTTTCGAAACAGTCTACTTTGTCACTTCAGGAGACTATAACAAGTATATGGATGTTAATCAGGAAATCCATAACGAAATCAAGAAAGTATTCGGTAAAAAAGGAATTTCAATGGCTTATCCAACAAGAACCGTTTATGTGGAAAAAGAATCAGATAAGTAATATTTGTAGTTAAACTTATCATAAATTAAATATGGTTCGGGACTTTCTATCAACTCAATCAGCTTTGAAGCCATAAATTCGGGCGAAACAACAATTTTTTTCTTTTCCTCAATTTCAGATTTTTGCATATTACCTCGCCAAACCAAGTCCGTATCGACAGGACCTGGAAAAGCGGTTTTTACTCTATATTTCGGCATTGATTTTTGAACAATTTCTGACAACACATGAATTGCCGCTTTACTGATAGAATAAACCGCCGTTCTTTCTTTAAAATATCTGGCATTCTTTGAAGACATCTGAAGCACAACCGCTTCCTTGTTCATTTTTGCTTTGGCATATTTTAAAACCATCCATGCTCCTTTAACATTGACATTCATTACCAAATCAAAATCCTCTTCGGTCAATTCATCATAATGACCTCTTCTCATAACACCTGCATTATTTATCACAAAATCAATTTGACCATCAATTTTATCAATAGCATCGATAACTTGTTTTTTGTCAGTTATATCAACTTTCAAATATTCAACCTCTTCAATTTTTTCCTCAGGATCTATAAGATCAAGACTGATCACTTTGCTACCTTTCTCCACAAATTTTTTGGCCAGTTCATGACCAATACCACTTGCCGCTCCTGTTACTAAAGCAATTTTATTTTTATATTTCATATTAAAATAAATCTTCTAAATCAATAAAAGTCCATTGATCGGACAACTTGTCTTTATTTTTTAACTTTAATTCGATTATTGGAACTTCCAAATCTTGATAACTTCGCTTATTTCCGGTTCCAAGTATTCTTCTTCTTTTGACTTCCCTGGTAATCTCAAAATCCTTGTCATTCAAATCAAAACGAATGACTCTTCTTTCGCCCATCTTAATTTCATCATGTCCAGTATCATAATAAAGAGGCGTTTCCTCATCATTTTCAATTGTAGCACCCGCATCAAGCAATTTTTGAAGAATATCATCAAATCGATCACCAGCGGCAGACTCGGAAGTCATTGATAACTCCCTATTTTTATTATTTGAATCAAACATTAAATTTCCTATCATTATTTATTTAATAATATTACTATTTCCAATAAAAGCAACTTAAATCAAATTGACCGATATTCCAGCAAGTGGCATCATATTTTGGCATCGTAACAAAATAAAATGATTAAATATGATCCTATCAGTGCTGAAATATTAAAAAACGAGGAGCTGAGACAATTAAATGAAATGGAATTGATTGCATCTGAAAATTATACATCTATTGATGTTCAAACAGCACTCGGAAGTATATTAACCAATAAATATTCCGAGGGATATCCCGGAAAAAGATACTATGCCGGTCAAGAATTCACTGATCAAGCTGAAAACTTGGCTATAGAAAGAGCCAAAAGGCTTTTTAATTGCAAATTCGCCAATGTCCAACCACTTTCAGGAGCACCTGCAAATTTTGCCACCCTTCTTGCATTACTAAAACCTGGGCAAAAAATTATGGGAATGTCACTTTCTCATGGAGGTCACTTAACTCATGGCAGTGAACCAAGTTTCACATCAACAGTTTGGAAAAGTGTGCAATATGGAGTTGATCCTGAAACCGGATTAATAAATTATGACGATTTAAAAAAAATAGCAGAAAAAGAAAAACCCGATTTGATATTGGCAGGCTTTTCAGCACATTCCAGATCTCTGGATTGGAAAAAATTCAAAGAAATCGCTGACTCAATAGGTGCATATACTATGGCTGACATTGCTCATATTGCAGGCTTTGTAGCAACAGGGCAATTAGAAAACCCACTTGATCACGGCTTTGATGTTGTCACTACAACCACTCATAAAACCTTAAGAGGTCCAAGAGGCGGACTTATCTTAACCAATCATGAAGATTTGTCCAAAAAAATCAATTTTGCGGTATTCCCGGGATTTCAAGGTGGACCGCACATGAATAATGTCTTGGCAAAAGCAATAGCTTTCAATGAAGCTTTACAGCCTGAATTTAAAACTTATACGAAACAAGTTATAAAAAATGCTCAAACGCTTGCCAATGAACTCAAAAATCTGGGAGTCGAAATTATTACCGACGGCACAGATAATCATATTGTTTTGTTTAATTGTTTATCAAGTTTCAATATTGGGGGCAAACAAGCTCAACTGGCTTTGGAACAAGCCGGATTATCCACCAATAAAAATACAATTCCAAATGAAACCAGATCCCCATTTGACCCAAGTGGAATCAGATTGGGAACTGCAGCAATGACAACACGAGGATTCAAAGAAGCGGAATTTAAAAAAGTTGCAGAATTAATTGATCAAGTTCTGAAAAACCCGGAAAACCCTGATGTATTGGATAATATCAAAAATGAAGTAAAAGCAATCTGCAAATTACATCCACTTCCACATTAAGCATAACTACTGCTTTTTGCCTTTTATTTGCTTGAGCGCATTATGTAAAGACTCAGTCATTCCCGATATAGCCTGCTTCATGGTTAAATGAAACGGCTCTTTACCATGATTGATTTCTGCCACATATTTACACCATTCACATGAGCAAGCCGCATCAGGAATTGTAATCGAATCAATATCTTCACGAATTTTCTTTAGCGTATGATCAATCCAATTGTTTCCTCTTACTTTTCTGATAATTGGACTTACACCCATCATCATAATAGGAAGTTGACTTACAGCTCCTTTTAATTTAACAGAAGAAATTATTCCTTTTCCATTCATTTGATAACCGTTCTTACTTAAAAGCCACTGATTAATATCAAGATTTTTGATACTTCTCTTCAAATTTTTTCTGCTAACTTCATTTGAACCATTTTCTGTCTCAATATTAAATTGCATAACAGATAAATCATCTGCATTTTCTTTTTTAAGTAAACCATCAACGACAGAAAAGATCTTTATTCTTGTTTCATCATGAAAAAACTCAATGCTATTATTTTCTTGTTCATGCTGCAAATATCTAGCACCTTCTATTTCCAAACCGCCAGAATAATTCGCAAAATATTCTCTTAAAGCATTTTTTGTCTCATTCAATAACGATTCAATAGATTTATCAATAGGCTTTTTAATGTCATAATCAGCATGATGTTCCAAATAAAAACATTTGGGACACTCTTGATAATTAATCAAATCCTCGGCTGACAATTCCAAGACAGAAGATTCTACTTTTGTTTGAGAGCTATCATTTTCCATAAATCTATTTAATGGCTGGGGATGAGGGATTCGAACCCCCGAATGGCGGGACCAGAACCCGCTGCCTTACCACTTGGCTAATCCCCACTTAGCACAATATGAAATCTACAATAAAAAATCTTTTTTGGTCAAACCTCACTTGGTCATTTCTTTTCTAAAAATTGATAAAATTTCTTGATTTAATTCATCTATTCCTCCTTCTCGACTGAATACTTGATAATCCGTTGAATTCATTTGTGACATCTCTTTCTTTGCACTTTCCATTCTTCTTTGCACTTCTTCTTCAGGCAATTTTCCTCTTCTATTAATTCTTATTTTAAGATCCGACATACTTTCAGGTTTCAAAAAAACAGAAACCGTGTTTTCTTCAGGAATTATTTTTTTTATTGAATGTAAACCTTGCATATCAACTTCACGAAGGACGTTCTCTCCTTTTCGTAAAGATTCCATAACAGGACCTTTTAAAATACCATAGTAGTTCTTTCCATGCACTTTCGCCCATTCCAAAAAATCACCATTTTCAATTCCTTTTTCAAACTCATTTTTGCTAATAAAATGATATATTTCACCGTCTTTTTCACCTGAACGAGGCTCCCTTGTAGTTGCAGACAAAACAAATTTCAAATCGGGTAGTTTTTTTCTTAAAAACTCAATAACCGTTCCTTTTCCCACACCGGAAGGACCGATTATTAAAAATAGCTTCCCATTTAAATTATCTGTCTGAATATTTGACATATTTAGCAAAATAAATTATAATATAAAGATTTAGTGAAGAGAACAGAATTAATATAAAGGACAATTGAAAGAAAGGCAAAATCATGATATAATTCCTAGATTTGCACCTTGAAATAAAGATAGAAAGAAAAGTAGCGTGAAACAGTTAGCGGAAGCTAACACCAAAAAGTTGACTGTTTCTCTCTACTTTTCGATAGAGGTAGCAGGCTACTACCTGAAAAAAAAACCTATATATATAAATTTATATTAATTATAGATGAATATATATATGGAAAACACAAAAACAAACTTAACGAAAAGGTATAATCTTAATGAGATTATCCAAACCAAAAATCAAAAACAAAAAAAAGACGGTGGTGTAATAGCGTCACAAAATAAATCACCAAAGAACAGTAGAGAGGAGAATTAAATTGCATTAGCCTTAAATTTAATTCATACGTTCCCTGAAATATCATGACTCTGCATTGAAGCAATATATTTTTTTGCAGATAGCATCTATTTCATAGCGTAATTAGGGGATAAGATCTTTTATAACATCTTATCCCCTTTCCAATTGCCCAATTTTAAGTTTCACACACTAATTAAAACGGCAAATCATCAATAGTAACTTCATCTTCGGCCACTTCTTTAGCGGGAACACTTGCTCCACCTCCGGAAGCTCCATCTTTAATTCCACCCGAAAACTCTTGCGAAGCTCCAACAGCCGGACCAACACCTTTTCTATCAAGCATAATCATGTTATCGGCAATAATTTCCGTTTTATATCTCTTCACACCGTCTTCCCCTTCCCAATCACGAGTTTGAAGCCTTCCTTCAATAAAAACCTTACTACCTTTTTTCAAAAATTGACCACAAATTTCAGCCAATTTTCTCCAAGCCACTATATTGTGATATTCAGCTTTATCTTGTCTGTTTCCACTTGCGTCAGTCCATGAAAAATTGGTCGCAACAGTCAAAGTTGCCACGGTTTGACCACCCGGGATTTGCCTAAGCTCAGGATCTCTGGTCAAATTCCCTATCAATTGCACTCTGTTTAAAGACATTGCCATAATTGTATTGTTATATTCTCGCCGCAACTATACACCAATTTTTTAATTGACCAATCATATAATATTGAAAAATTTTCAGAAACATTTGTTAATATCAGGAATTTTGATCAAACCCGACTTTTGAATTTCCACTTGATAAAATTTACCCGAAAAGAAACCTGTTAAAAGTGCGGTTGTGACCAACATAACAATCAAAAAAATTTGTTTTGCATTTTGTATCATTAAATAGGTAAGCTTAAGAAAATAATTAAACTAAAATGTATACTTACGGATTTTTACTGGGACGAAAAAATCTTCTTTCATCATCTGAGTTAATCTCCCGCCTTAATAAAAACTGTGAAATAGTTGATATAACTCCACTAAGTTTAGTGATCAATTCTAAGCAAGCCTTGGAAAATCCTCAAAATTTACTCGATACGCTCGGTGGAACCATCAAAATTATAGAAATTCACTCCGATAGTATCAAAAAATACAATTCTATTCCCAAATCTCTTGAAAAATTGGCATTAAAGCTATTTAAAGGAGCGGAAAAAAAAGTCAAACATGCGGTATCTGCACATATTCTTTCAAAAGAATCTAAAAAAATTATAAAAAATTCCATTTATAGAATAAAAGATGCTTGCAAACAGCAAGAAATTAAATCCAGATATATCAACAAAACATTTGAAAATCCTCATATAGCGCAAATCAAAGATGAAAAAGCAAAAGACTTGGTCGCTCTTGAAGGAACTGACAAATATTATTATGGTCAAACCATTGCTATTCAAAACATAGATTCATATTCCAAACGCGACTATAAAAGACCGGAAAGAGACGCCAGACTTGGAATGCTACCTCCAAAATTAGCGCAAATTATGATAAACTTATCAAGAAAATCCTCCGGCACTTTATATGATCCATTTTGTGGAATCGGAACTATTTTAGCTGAAGGAATGCTAATGAATTTCAATGTGGTCGGATCAGATCTTGATCATGAAAACATACAAAAGTCACTACACAATCTTAAGTGGCTACAAACAGAATATCCTGTTACAGCCGAAAAAAACTTTCGTTTATTTCAAGCTGATGCCGGGAAAATTGCCAAAAAAGACCTTTCTGAAAAGATAGATTGCGTGATTAGTGAAACCTATTTGGGCCCACCCATGTCAAGCGGCATATCAATGAATGAAGTCAAAGAAAATCTGGCGAAAATTGAAAAAACAATATTTGAATTCTTCAGGAGCATCAAAAATGTAACCCCAAAAAATGTTGCAATTGTCTTAAGTCTTTTGACTTATCGAGTTAAAGACCAAGGAGAAGAAAAATTCATTACGATGACTCACCTTTTAACCAAACTGGAACAGGAAGGATTTGTGACAGAGCCTCTGATTTCTCACGAAATCAGTTCAGAATATGGGCTTAATGTTCGTCAGCATAATGGGCTTTTGTATGAGAGACCGGATCAAACAGTTTGCCGAACTATTTTTAAATTCGTTAAAAAATAGACTAACTTTGTAGATTTTCAGAAATTTTTTGTTTATTTTCAGAAATTTCAATTAACTTGAAAAAAAATCTTGAGTTTTTGAATAGCCTGATATATATTTAGCGGGCTTTCAGGATGAAAGTTAAGATAATAAACGAAAGCGCTATTTCAAAAAATTATCCCCTGTAGCTCAGCGGTAGAGCAACCGGCTGTTAACCGGTAGGTCACTGGTTCGAATCCAGTCGGGGGAGCCATTAAAAAAAACACAGATGGGATCATACATTTGTTCTTGAACAAATTGCTTTTTAATATGTTATAAAAATTATAAATTCTCTTTTTTTGATAATAATAAAATTTCAAACGATAAAAATAGCATATATAAATATAAATATAATAAAAGTCAAGACGTATTGATTGAGAGTGCTTAATTT
>WJLA01000123.1 GCA_014728765.1 Candidatus Peregrinibacteria bacterium | reverse complement strand
GTGATCCCTTACGTCTTCAGCCACTTCTTCCGGAGACTTAAACATTTCATCAAGTTTATATTCCAAATTCATATTATTTAATATTATTAATATCTTCCGAAACGGGTAAATCAAATAAATCCATCCATATCTTAAATTGTTCAATTATTGCTTTTCTCATTTCCCCATAGACCGCACCGGGATTTCGAGGATCAACTTCAATGCGTCTGGAGCATTTTTGTTGAATTTCAATAGGCAACAAATCATTCCAACTCGCCCTATTTAAAGCCCCGGGCCAAAAAGTTTCTCCTGTATCAAGCTTAAACATATATTGAAATGCTGCATTATTCGCCAATTCTTCATCTGACCAAACTTCACCTTGGTCATTAACCGGCATCAGAACCAACTTGAATTCACTGCTTTTTGGAATATTTAATGCTAATTGCAAAGCATTTTTTTTCAGTTTAATCAGCAATTTTTGAAGATTTTCCGCGGTTAAAACATCATCCAGATACTCGCAGGCCTTTATCCAATCTTCTTTCTGAATAGGTTTAGGCTGCTCTGTAGCAGGCAAATTACTATTGGCTCTTTCATGTTCTTTGGCAAATTCACCTGAAACCACAAACATTCCACCAATTTTCAGATTATTGTTAATTGGTTCTGACACTTTATTTGAGGTAACTTTTGTCTCCCAGCTCAGTAAATTATCCTCCAGACCTGTTTTTGTTTCATTTATTCCCATAATTTAATTATAATATATATTATTTAGTTTGCAAGTTAGCTTTCCAGTGGTCCAATCCTAAATTCCAAAATTTCTCTTATAGCCTCTTTTGCTTTGCCACAAGTCATCGTAGTATCATTTGGATCCATCAATCTTTTTGCAATATCCATCATTTTGTCATTGGCTTGTCTTCCAAATGGTGGAGATTCCAATCTTCTGGGTGATGTTCCTTCCTCACTCATATAAAGTGGTCCTGCTTCCAATTTTTCACCATTCCCCAATTCTTCACCCTTATATGGCCTGGTTGTGCCATCTGCATTTCTCACAACTGCCGATGATACCAGTGTTTTCCCGGTTAATGATTGATGAATGGCTTGGCCATAGGCATAGGCATCAAGCTTCCAGGCACCGATTTTACCTTCTTTAACTCCTTGATATATTTCATGCGACCAGTGGGATGCTGTTATACCCACTCCGGCTGGACCTTCGCCAACATAAAGATAATGATTACCATCTTGAATAGCTCCCCAATCTTGTGAGGGTAACTGAGTCAATTCTTCATGTTTTGCCATAGAACCGGGGTCCATTAGCTTCCCTGTAGTTTCACCTGATCTGTCATTATAGTGTTCACCGGCATTCTCAAGTTTATAATCCAAATGGACTTGCCCCTCTGATTTCAAGATTTCAAGGTGCCCTCCCGTTTCTGCCAAAGTGTTATAATATTTATAAGCATTAACCTCGGGAGAATCTAACATTCCTTCAAGATTTTGATGTTTCATTTCACCTGAAGAATGCGGAGATTCAAGCGTTTCATAGATTATGAAAGTTCCATCTTCTCCCAGCTTTAGAGGTTTAACAATGGCTTTTTCAAAAACCTCGGGTTTTCCGGACAAAGTTTTGGCAGCATTATATTCACGAGCAAAATACAAACCTGCAATCTCATTTCCCTCGTGAGCTTTTTTGATTCCTCCTATCGTTAGTTCCATGGAAGGAGGAGAATAAAATGCGATTTTGGTAAATGTTCCAATTCCCCCGGCACCAAGTTGTTTGATTGGATAAGCAATTATCTCTTCTCCGCCCAAAGCGGGTAATGTTTCAGGATTTTGAGTTAGTACCCTTTTGATAAAATCAGGGGACATCAAAGGTTTATCCAAATTGGCGTGTAAAAGTGAAATTTTTTCTGGCGGACTGGATAAAATACCTTCAATATCACTTCCTCTTAAAGTTTCTTGTCTTGCGACAGCTAAAACATCCAAAGCTTGCGAGCTGATTTCTCCTCTTTGCAATCTTCCGATAGCATCAAAATTTCTGCCTATACCTGTGAAAAATTCCAGATGTTTAACGAAAACACCTCTGAGCTCGGGAGTCATCTTTTCGGCGGAAAAGACTCTTGTCGTTTCCATTGCTTCTTTATGACTTAAATCTCCTTTCAAATACAATTCAGTAACCTTTTGTATTCCGGCTTGGTCAATTTTCCCCGCATTTTTTAATTTTTTTATTTGAGTTACAAACAGTTTTACATTTTCAAAATTTACCGTTTTTGCTTGCAAAGCATCCATTATTGTCTTTCTTCCTGTGAATTTACCTTGTGTTAACTCGTAGTCTTTTCGCAACACATCATTATACCAATCATTATATTCTTTTCCCTTCGGGATCTGCTCGGTTGGAATATCCAAGCTTTTTCTTGGTTGTTTCAACATGAATGTTCCAGCCGCTGACAAGAAAACTTGAGTACCATCTTGCATTCTGACAACAGATTCAGGAAATCTTCCATCTTTTTCAAGATGCATGTCATATCCGAATTTTCCATTTTGTTCTTTTAACACCGCCTCCATTTGTTCTCTATTCATAGCCGGATTTTCCAGAAAATATTGTTTGACCATTTCTATGGTGTTTGCTCTATATTGCTGTTTAACCGAATCCAAATTGGTTCGCGCGGTAATATATTTCAAAGCATTCTCAGAAACACCTGATTCTAACATCTCTTGATGTATTCTTGACGCTGATTCTTGATTTCCATTTTTCAATGCATCTTGATAAGCTTTCAAACCTTCAGAATATTTGGGATTTGAAGCGAATCTTGAATATTCTTTATAGGTATTTCTTACCAAACCTGAAAGCACCTCAATTCCCGCTCTTGCTTCATAGGCAGCTTGACCAGCCATCTCTAGTTCACTTGAAGCGGCGTCAAATCCTGCTTCTGAACGAGCGACAGCTTCTGCCCTAGCAAAAGCATCTCTAGGATTATCAACCAATAGCTTTGTATCAATTCTTCTAATTGCCCCTTTGGAATATTCTATTCCTGCAGCTTTAAATAATTTTGCCAATTTATAATCCAAATATTTTTGTGTTGCGTCAGAAATTTTATGTTTACCGGAACCGTCTTGAATTTCACAAATCAATTCCTGAGCATCTTTAAAACTTACAGTATCACCAATTATCTTTTTTAATTCCTCATTACCTTTAACTATATCTACCACTTCATCCTCAAATTTAACTTTTTGATCATATTCAAGACCACTTTTTAATTTATTTATTTTTACTTCTTTGTTTCTCATCATTTCCAAAATTCTATGATGTACCTCATGGTTTTTTACTTCAGCAAGATATCCAAGCAATTCTTTATAATTTTCACTTCCGGATTTTCGTAATGATGATTCAAATTGTTTTAAGGTTAATCTCTCTCCTCCTGCAGTTAAAATCAATAGCGATCCATCGGGAGCTATTTCCGATTTTGCGCCTGGTTGTATCTCTTCCAGTTTTTTATCAATTCCTTTTTTTGAATATTTAATTCTACCGTCAACATCAATCCAACCATCACTATCTGCCGGAATATTTTTTGGCGGTGAATCAGAGACTTGTGCCCTATAAATATCTGCTATCGCCGCTCTCGCTTTTGGAACACTCTTGGCATTTGTAATGTTCAATCCAAGCGGCAATGTCTCTTCGGGTTGCAATCCTCTTTTCGGCAAATCTTCCGGCTTGATTGATCTTGCAGGTCTATCTGCGGCAGTTACCGCTATTTCCACAGGAGATTGTTGCCTTCCTGGTTTTGCAGTAGCCTCAGTTGCTTTTGCCGTAACACCTTTTCTTGTTGCAGCACCGGCATAATCAATTGGAACAGTTGGAGCCTCAAAATCTGGACTCATGGTGGTAGCATTAGGGTCCGCAGCTTTTTCACCTGATGAACGCTGAATTTGATATCTGTCTGGAATTAAGCTTGTATCACTAATCAATGTTTCCAATCTTGTTATAAACTCACCAATTTTATTTACCTCTGATTGGTCGAATTTTTGTACCGGACCGTCATAAGGCGCATAAGCTTGATCTTTGGCTTTTTCAGTATATTGACGATAGGCATCATGTTCTGAAAAAGGCGATAGTTCCTCTACCAAAATTTTTAATTCCTTTTTGGCTTGATCAGGTAATTTATTTCCAAGTGCAGTAATTACGTCCTCCATAATTACACTGATAGAAAAATTATCTCTGGCCTGATATCTTGCTGGAACATTTTCCATAATATGTTTACCCAAATCCATATAACTTGATGAAATTGCTGCATAGCCTGGCGTTATTCCGCCTCTGTCAAAATGAGATTTTTCTTGAAAAGCATTGTCGATAATTTGTATCTTCGTTTCTCCGGTCTCGAAATCCTGATAAATAATGATATTGTCCGGTTTCAAATCTCCATGAATATAGCCGGTTTTTTGCAGTTTTTCTATACCTTTTGCCACAGTCAAGACTGCTCTCATGGCATCGCTTGGTGTTGAAGTAGTCATAGCCTCTCTGAGTGTCATCACATTTCTTCCGGTTTCCAGAATTACAAATTCATCATTAATAACTTTCGGTGTATTAAATTCACTATAATATTCTGAATTTGCTCTAATCAGCATTGCTGTTGTCATTTCATTCTTTAGCATTCGTTTTGTGTTTGGATCCAATTGCTCATAGCTTTCTCCTGAATATTCTTCATGTCTTTTTTTGATTACGCCAATTTCCATTTTTGTGGATCCTTTGGTAACATATCCCACTCTTGAAACTGCACCGAATCCCCCTTTTGAAATAAATCTACCTTCATAAACCATCACCGTTTTCCCGGAAACATCCTTCATTTCCATCTTATTTCCCATGATCAGACCGTCTATTACATCAGTGGGCATTTCAGAAAAATTTGCTTTCAAAATTTCAAAATCTTCCGGTGATCTTTTCTTTAATCTCAAAAGTGTTATTGCTTCTTGATCACCACTGGCTTCAAGTTGTTTTGGATTATCCAAAAGCTCTTTTATTCCAGCTTTGTTTTCTCTAATAGCCTTAACTAAAAACTCAGAATCATATATTCTTGATACTTTTTCTTGAACTCTATGTTTAAACTCACTTTCCTTTTCCCTAAATTGCTTTAATTGAGTAGCATCATCACCTTCATGTTTTCCAAAAAAGTTTGGATCCAAATCATATAAATCTTTACCCCTAATTTGCTTAAATAGCACTTTTGCCGTTGTTCTATTAGCCAATAGCACTTCCGCTCTTCTTCCATTAAGCGGTATTTTTCCTTGCAAAACCAAAGGAGCTATTTGTTCCGCACCTAACTTATGGTCCAGAATAACACCTAACATTTCGTGATTTTTCAGATCTGTTTTACTTATTATGCTGGCCATCATTTCCGGATTTATTTCCGGAAATTGTAATGTGTGCTTCAGCACCATAATGTCTTTGAAATTCAATTTATTTTCTATTAATGGAGCCAAGACTTCACTCCTCAATTCATCATTTTTTCTAAGCTGCAGCAACCACGTTTCTTGCTGGTGTATAGTAGCTTCTTGTTTAAATTTCGAAATAACTCTCAAATATTCAGGATTTGTCGTTGAATAACTTATAATTCTATCTTCAAACTTAGTATTGGGCTTGAATTTGCCACTATTAATTGCTTCTAATAGTTTTGGTGCAATATTTTTGGCCACATCCGATCGAAGTCCATGTTGAAGACAAAATTCTTCAAATGCTCTGAAATCATCAATCTGATTTACATCAATAATTTTTTCTATAAATTTTGCTTTATCTATTTGATCTAATTTGCGATCTCCTACTAATCTTTGCAATAATTGTTCTTTCTGATGTGAATTTAATTTCACATCAGAATTTAAGATCACATCAACAAATTTGTTGTCAGAAAGTGCTCTGCTATAAATAATTCCTGATATCCTTCCCTCCGGAACAATAGCTCCCTTGTCTATCAGTGTTGCAATTTCTTCTGCCGAAAAATGACCCTCTTTAATTGCCTGAGTTATCAAAACCAAGCTTTCACCGCTTGTTTCTCCTCCTCGAGTTGCTTTTTGCAAGGCCTCCTGATATTTCTGTGTTTTTTTCTCGGGGCTTAACGCCATTACATCCGCCAACATTTTTTGGATGGGAGAGTGACTGTCTTTGCTTATTTCAAACGTTGTCAAAATTTCATCCTGCAATCTCTTGGATGTGGATTTTTGTTTATCAATTGCAATTTCTCTGTTTAATCTTGAATCTGCATTGTCTCTAAGCCTTGCCATACCGGCATGACC
>WJLA01000122.1 GCA_014728765.1 Candidatus Peregrinibacteria bacterium | reverse complement strand
ATATGATACAAGATCAGCAACAAGATCCTATTTATGGTGTATTTGCAGAACAAATAGGTTTCGCAGAAAGCTTTGTTATTTTTGATTGGGATATCTATCAAGAAATTTTCCTTAATGCAATTTCTGATGTTATTTCCACCAAGAGCCCGTCTGAGGCATTAAGGGAGGCACAACAACAAATAAACAATATCTTGCCGGATACCGGCGTTTTCCCGGTTATAAGAGAAGTACAAGAACAAGCACAGGAAACAGCTAGTCAATAAGTTTTGAAATGAAAAAAAAGCTAAAATTTAAATTAAAACTTGTTGATATTTATAGATATTTAGTTTATGCCACGATATTTCTATTTCCATTTAAGATTCAAACTGTAATTTATCAGTCGGATTTATTTTCAGGAGTCTTTAATCATTTTGCTGTCACAATGCTGACATTGACAGAATTATTAATGTTATCTTCGATTGCATTGTTTGGAATTTTGTATTCAAAACGGAAAATTACAATCAAATATAATCAAAAGCAAAAAAAAATCTTCATTGCTGTTTTAATTTTTTTATTATTTGTCTTACTAAGTAATTTTTTTGCAAAGGATTCATTGATTAGCTTTTTGGTATCTATAAGATGGTTATTATTGGCTATGTTCTTGTTTATTTTAACTGTCGGTACTGTTGATTTTGGAAAAGTAAAAAAGTTATTTGTTTATTCTCTATTGTTACAGGCTCTGATTGCAATTCTGCAATTTTTTTTTCAACAATCGCTAGGTTTGAAAATACTCGGAGAGTCAATGATTAATATTGATCTGCTTAATGTCGCTAAAATTGAATTGAGCGAGCAAAGTGTATTAAGAGCATATGGAACTTTTTCTCATCCTAATGTGTTAGCTGCTGCTTTAATTTTTGCTATAGCGTTTTTAGTGAAATATAAAAGTTCAAAAAAGTATTTTTTGATTGCCATCTTTTTATTTGCTTTCATTTTAACGTTTTCCAGAACGGCACTAATAGCTTTAATAGGATTTTTTATTACACTGTTTTCTATAGCTAATATTAAAGTTAACTATAAATATTTAATATTATTTGGTTTACTGGCTTTATTGTTAGTAATAGGATTAAATTTGGATAGTATACTGATTGCCAGAATATTTGATTTGTCAGCTTTAAATCAAAGAGGAGAATATTTATTGATAGGGATGAATATTTTGCAAGATAATTTGTTTGGAGTGGGGATTGGAAACTTTATTTTAAATATGAATGAGTATTCAAGTCAGGCTTTACAGCCATGGTTATTGATGCCTGTGCATAATATTTTTTTGCTGGCTTTTGCAGAGGTGGGTTTGCTAGGTGGACTAGCATTTATAGCTATACATTACTATGTTTCTAAATTTCTTGCAGATGGCGACACATTGGAGCACAAAACGCTTTTTTCTTTGGGTGGAGCAATAGTTATTATGTCATTGTTTGATCACTTCTTTTTTACTTTAATGCAAGGTCAATTTTTATTGTTGTTATATTTGGCTTTTGTAATTAATGCATTAAGTGATAACAGCTCCATACCCTCTAATAAAATCTGATATATCCATGACTGATTTGTTTTCAGGCTGTATTTTAATAATTTCCAATGAAGAATTTGAGCATCCAACATATAATTTATTATCTTTAATTATGAATTCTCCCGGTTTAGTGTTTTTGTTGCTTTTTTTAGCCTCAATAATTTTATATATTTTATTATTTTTTTTAAAATATACTCCCGGCCAAGGAAAAAAGGCTTTAAGCTTCTGTATTATAGATTTGGCATCTTCAAATTCAAAAAAAACTTCTCCATCTTTTTTATTAAGTTTATGACAATAGGATGCTTTTGAATGATCTTGAGGTTTTTTTTGACACATTCCTTTCGCAATTTCTTCCAATGAGTCCACAATTATTTGGGCCGCTTTTGTAGCAAGCTTTTGATAAAGTGTTTGTGTATTATCATATTCTGAAATAGGTATTTTGTACTGTTGATAGATTTCACCCTCGTCCATTTTATGATTCATTTCCATGATTGTTATTCCGGTTTCTTGATCGCCATGAAGCAACGTTTCAACGACAGGCGAAGCTCCTCTATATTTTGGTAATAATGAGCCATGTATATTGATAGGTGCAATTTTAGGTATAGATAAAGTCTCTTGATCTAAAATTTGCCCGTAAGCTAGAACAACAAAGAAATCCGGTTTGATTTTTTTTAATTGAGATTTTATTTTTTCAGATTTTTTCAAAGTTATTGGTTGATATACCGGGATATTGTATTTGTTTGCGATTAATTTGATAGGAGTTGCTTGAATTTTTTGTTTTCTTCCCACAGGTTTATCCGGTTGTGTTAAAACCGCTTCAACAGTTGTTCTTTTATCATTGATTAAGGCTTCCAATACTGGACATGCTAGTGATGGTGTGCCCATGAATACAATTTTCAGCTTACTTTTTTTATTCATTGATTTTAAATAGAATTTGCAAATAATATAACATTTAATATTGATAAATATAATTGATAGTATTAAACTTTCAGACTTATAAGTAAAGATTATGAATGAATTATTTATTGAAACAGAAAAATTAATCAAAAAATCTAATAAAATTTTGTGTATCGCGCACAAAAAACCCGATGGTGACACATTGGGGGCACTAGTGGCAATGACTTTGAAGTTAAAGGAATTTGGAAAAGAAGTTACAAAAGCTTGTGTCGATGAAATTTGTGATAGATTTAATTTTTTGTCTGAAACTGAGCAAATGGTAAATCAATTTGACTATTTGTCTTATGATTTGATTTTTGTTTTTGATGCCGGTGCTTCATATATGACTAAATTTGATCAAATATACCCTGATCTTTTTTCAGGAAAAGTTCCGGTTATTAATATTGATCATCATGCATCTAATGATAATTTTGGAAGAGTAAATATTGTAGACGTTCAATCAGCTTCCACTACCGTTATTTTGTTTAAAATGTTCAAATATTTGGGATATGGAATAACTCCGGATATGGCTACTGCGCTTTTGACCGGAATTTATAATGATACAGGAAGTTTAATGCATCAAAATACAACTCAAGAGATATATGAAATATGTTCTGAATTAGTCGGTTATGGAGCAAAAGTGAGTTTGGTCGCAAAAAAATTATTCAGAACGACTTCGGTAAAGAAATTGAAGGTGTGGGGAAAAGTTCTTGAAAATTTAACTTTGAATGAACAGGGTGTAACTATTTCTGTTGTAACAAAACAAGATTTGGATGAGCTTGATGCAACAAGTGATGATTTATCTGGAATCGTTGATTTTATGAATTCCGTTCCGGGCTCAAAATTCACAGTTTTGTTGAATGAGGATGAAAAAGGAAATGTGAAAGGCTCGTTTAGAACCAGGAATGAAGATTTGGATTTGGCCAAATTGGCTGAGGACTATTTTGGTGGAGGAGGACATAAGAAAGCTTCTGGCTTTACCATGCCAGGAAGATTGCATCGTGAAATAAGATGGAGAGTAATTCCTGAAAATGAGAATAAAATGATCGAGGAAAAAAGTGATAATGCTAATGTGCCGGAAAAAATGTTGGCAGAAAGTTTAGAATTACCTTCAAAGAAAAATTAATAAATGATTTTGAAATTTATTATTTTTAGGATAAATTTATCCATATGAAATAACTATAATAAATGTTTTTAAGAAAAACTTTCGCTGGT
>WJLA01000121.1 GCA_014728765.1 Candidatus Peregrinibacteria bacterium | reverse complement strand
TTGTAAATTTGTATAGAAGAGGTTTGTTTATTGCGGACCAAAACAATAATGTAAGACCGAATGATTCAATCACTCGTGAAGAATTTATAAAGTTGGATTTGGGTGGAATTTGTATTATTTGTGACAATTTTGCTCCTGAAATTCAAAACTCAGTTTGGAACAAATACTCTCGTGATCCATTCAATGATCAATCGGAAATCGCTGATCAATACAGATATTGTGTAGCTGAAGGTAAAAATAGAAATATTATTTCTGGATATGCTTCCGGAAATTATGAACCGGAACTGAATATTTCCAGAGCCGAGGCTGCCAAGGTAATATTAATCACGGCAAAGCAAAGGGTGAACGATGACATTGTCTTTAGCACTTACAATTTGGTAGGCAAACCATGGTGGTATAATTATGTGATTACTGCTCACAGAGAAGGATTATTCCCAAGAGATGCGAAAGTTGATGTTAACGGCCAGAATGTTCCTTTGAACAATATCTCCCCTGCCGATTTTAAGAAAATTTTGGATCAACAATTATTCCTGGTTGAAAATGGTCTAAGCAGTCAATTCATTGATTATTTTGATATACCGCCAGGACAAAATGGATCCTTTGATAATATTTCTCGTCGCGAATTTGCGATGATGGTAGCTGAATACACTGACAGATATGATTGTCTGGAAGACGATCAAGATGGTGATTTGTTGCCTGACAATTATGAAAGATATATTTATGGCACTGATCCATTAAAGAGAGACACTGATGGAGGAGGGGTAATCGATTCTGACGAAATCATCAGGGGTGGTGATCCTTTGAATGCCGCTGATGACGACGCAATTCAAGATACTGACGGAGGAGGAGTGTTTGATCAAGTAGAAATTGAAAGAGGAACTGATCCTACAGATCCTTCCGACGACAGACCGCTTGAAGTGGATAATAATGTTTTGGATACAGATGGTGGTGGAGTTAACGATGATATTGAAATTGAAAGAGGAACTGATCCTACAGATCCTTCCGACGACAGGCCGGGTGAAAATTTATCATCCGATGATGATAATGATGGGATTAGTGGCGTTGATGAAATCGCTTTAGGTACAGATCCGAATAATCCTGATACAGACGGAGGCGGAATAAATGATGGAGATGAGCTACTTCTGGGTCTAGATCCACTTGACGCCGCTGATGATCAATATTGGCTAAATGGAGAAGGTGTTTTTGTTTCAGGTCTGGAAGTATTCCCAAACTCAGTTTATAAAATGCCAAATCTGCAAGGTGTGTCAAATCAGGAAATTTTAACGGAAGATCTTGATTATATTCCGGCTGATGGCAATGCACGCTTGCATGTCGGTGCAACTATTTATGATAGCAACGGAGAGGTGATGACTGACGATAATGAAAGTGTGGTCAGATTTGCTTTTTTGGAAGCTGAAGATTATGAATATGCGGAATTTGAAGCAATTAATGTACAGGTCGAAAACGGCTATGCCGAGACCATCGTAACAAGCAAAAATAAAATCGGCTTCCCTACTATTATTGCAACGATCGATGGAGCAAATGTGCCAAGTCAAAAAAAGACCATTGAAGTGCATGCTCTGGAGCCGGATTCAATGATTATTGTACCGGAATCTTCGGTTATACCCGCAGGAGGATTGTCAAAAACCGAAGTCGTGGCGCAAATGTTCGATCAACATAACAATTTAACCAATAATGGAACTTATCAAGTAAATTTTACCCTGGTAAACGCCGATGGAGAAGAAACGCTTGCTAAAATTGATCCAAAACTTGATGAAGATCAAGAAAAGCCAGGCACTCAAATCAGTTCCGTTACCGGTGAATACAGAATGGATATAATTTCCGGTGTTGATTCTGAAAATCTAATTCTTAGAGGAGAATATCAAGCCCCCGCGCAGCAGGTGGAATCTCAGCTTGCCAACCCGATTGCAAATATTCTGATTCCAGGAGAAACTTATGTTCCGCTTGAGGTTAGTTTTGAAACAGAGATTAGAACTTCCAATGATCTTTCTCTCATGTTAATTCCGGAAAAAGATGTAATTAAAGCAGATAATTCTGACTATTCCACGATTGCCATACGAGTTTTGGAAAATGGGCAAATTGAGGAAGATTTTAATGGAGAAGTCAGTTTGGGAGTGTTAAATTCTGATGTTGGAAAATTCATCAACAATAATGGATTTGGAAGTGGAATGACTGCAAATCAGAATATGGAAATTGAAAATGGTGAAGCTAAAATTAGAGTTTATAGCACAGTTAAAGCAGGCGAAATTATTGTTACCGCAAATGTGGACGGTTTGAATCCCGCAGAAACAATGATTGAATCCAGCGCTTATCAGCCCGCAAAGATTATATTGGAAAGTAGAGAGGAGGAAATAGAAGCTGATCCTGAAAAAACTTATCAAATTAATGCTAAGCTTTTTGATGCCAACAATAATTTTGTTAAGGGTGATTCTGAAACTCAAATCAGTTTGACAATCGAACCGGAATCAACTGAATATGCCAATTTAGTCGGCGAAACAACCGCCATTGTAGAAAATGGTGAAATAAGTTTTTTCATCAGTCCGAAAAAATTAACAGGACCGATCAGGCTTCGTGCTAAATCGGACGGTTTAGTTGATGGATATTTGGAAATAATGACAGTTAAGCGTATTTTTGGAGAAGATTTAAGAGAAATTGAACCGAAAGTTTTATTCGCAAGTCTTTTGGGAAGTGAATTCGGTAATATAAACATAGAAGATTATTTTGCCGGATGGATGGTATTTAGTGGAAAAACTCAAGCTGTCACATCACT
>WJLA01000120.1 GCA_014728765.1 Candidatus Peregrinibacteria bacterium | reverse complement strand
TGCCAATACTTTATGGCATACAAGATATTCAAGAGTTGAACTCATTGTTTACATCAATTGCATATAATTCAGGTAACGAGTTCTCTTTGGATGAACTTTCTCAAACATCAGGAGTAGCAAAAAATACAATAAAGAAATATATAACGTACTTAGAAGCAGCATTTCTTATTAAAATTGTGTATCGAGTTGATTTTTCTGCAAAGAAATTCAAGAGGGCAAATTTCTTTAAAGTTTATTTAACGAACCCATCGCTTAGAAGTGCTCTGTTTTCTCCAATTAAAAAGAATGACAATGCCATTGGAAATATGGTTGAAACAGCAATTTATTCACAGTGGCAACATGTAGAAAATATCCCACTTTATTATGCTCGATGGAAAAATGGAGAAGTTGATATTGTTTGCATAAATAATGAGCAAAAGCCACAATGGATAGTTGAAATAAAATGGACAAACAGATATGCAGAAAATCCAAAAGAATTAGTGAATGTTAGGAAATTCTGTCATCAGAATAACCTTAAAGAAGCATCGGTTACATCGATTGATATTGAAGAAGTAGTAAAAAGTGATAATGTTAAATTTAAATTCAAACCAGCAAGTTTATATTGTTATGCAGTTGGTAGAGCTCTTTTATTAAAAAAAATATAAGAAATTCCAGATCAAACTTGTTACAAAGGTATTTAGGAATGTAGGCAATACGCTGTTCCGGTGCATATTTCTGTTGCAAAACTGATGAATAAATCTGCTGGCAGAACCTAATATCTGTGATTCAAATTAAAAACCTACCGGGGATAGGAGGGAGCATTAAAACAAATAAAAAAGGAACAAGAATACCTGGAATAAAAAAATGACATAGCATAATTTTCAATCCCAGGTCAAAAGGTACAGCTATTGGCAGATGGGCTCGATAGAGGTTAAACTAAATTGGCTGTTTCCAATATTATTATTCCTGGTAATAATCAATCGTTTTCAACAAAAGGTCCGCATGTTGATAGATATCATCAAGTTTCGTGATCTCATGCCGGGTTCCATTTTTTTCCTGATCAAATAATTCAATATGTTTTTTACTTCCGTTAAGATGAAGCCGGCATATTGGCTTTCTGTTATTGTCATCAAGTATGACTCCAAAGTATGATTGAGTATCACGGTGAAATAATCTTGAAATATCAAGTTTTTTTCTTAAAATACTCTTTATTATTAGAAATCCTTCAATTTCTTCTTCCGTTGTATCGATTTTCTTTTTGATATCTTCATCTTGGATCGTTTCATCAATTTTTTTGGCTTCTTCTTTATCTCTTTCAGATTCTTTGTCCAATGCGATTTTTAATCTATTACTGACTTTGTCACTCAACCATTGATTTATAGATTTTTTAACTATAGAACGAAATTGTTCTATTACTTTGGCTGTGCTATTCCCAGCATATACTTGGGTTGTGAAGAAACGAATAAAATCATCACCTGGTTCCTCCATTTCAGAATTAAGTATTGATTTTATCTCATTTGAATACTTTAATTCGCTTGCAGTGCTGATAATTTTAGCAATATCAAAATTTTGTTTATGAAACTTTTTAAGTTCAGCAATCTGCTGTTCTTTAATGTTTAATAAATCAAATTCGAAAAAAGGCTTTTCATCCAGCTTATTATTATCAACCAAATCGGTGAAGAATTTAAAAATCTGCCCATTGGTTAAGATTGCAAATTTTGCTTCAGAGGAATAAAAATATCGAATCAATTGTGTATTATGTTTGGTCAGCTTATCATTGATTCCCTTACATTCAACCAGCATAATCATTGTATTGTCATGCATGATGGCATAATCAACTTTTTCGCCTTTTTTTATACCAACATCCGAGGTGAATTCAGGGATGACCTCCGCTGGATTAAAAACGTCATATCCAAGTGCTTGGATAAAAGGCATAATTAAAGCATTTTTAGTTGCTTCTTCTGTTAGCAATTGAGTTTTCAATTTTTCTACTTTGTCCGCTATTTGATAAATTTGGTCGGCAAAATCCATAGTTCTATATTTTAATTATTTTCAATGAGTTTATCTATTTTCTTTTCTAAAGATTCAATTTTATTTTCAAGTTCATCATTATTGTCACTTACCATTGCATCAACGAATATTGAATTTACGAGCGACAGGCCAAATATGCCTCCTGTTAACAGAATAAGAACAAAATAAATTTTTGTTAAAATGCCTACTGCCTCGGATGAATTTTTTGATATTTGATCCGGTATTTCGTACCAACCCTCCACAGTGAATATTTTAAATATGGAATAGAAAGAAATCAATGGGTTTGCAAAGTATTCAGGTGCAATGTTTTTGTAAAAAAAGCATGATAGCACTGAAATCACAAAATTGTACACCAGGAATCCAAGTAGTACAATCACTGATGCTTTTAAGGCTCTTTGTATTCCTGCAATAAGGCGGTTTATATCGGGAAAAAAACGTATAAAACGAAAAAATTTAAATATTCGTGAAATTCTCAATACTAACAAATAATCCAATTGAGAAGAACTCCCGTTAAAAAACCAAAAATACAATGAGGGTATAGCCAAGAGAATCAAAACCGCATCAAAAATGTTCCAGTTTGATTTTATAAATTTTTTTAAACCATAGGTTTTAACTTTTATAACTAGTTCTAACAGAAAAATCATGGTAATAATATTATCCGCTTGCATAAGGATTGACCTTACAAATGGAATCAATTGAAATCCTTGCAGGAATATCACAACGGAGTTGACTATTATGAGGCCTAAAATGACTTTATCATTAAGAAATATTTTTTCTGTTATTTTCATGAATTATTTGTAACAATGCCGTTTTTATCAATAAAATCTATTGATATTCTATGTGAAATGATTTTTTGTGTAAAAATAATAATAAAATATGTTTAAAAACAAAAAATTAAGTTATTTATTTGTTTTATAAGGATTGTTCTTAATCTGTGTTTAAAAAGAAAACAAAAACGCTACTCATGATGAAGAAAATCAGATCATTGGTGTGCTTTTTTAATCAGAAAAATGATGTTTTCATGTGAAAATCTTCGGGAAGAAAGATTGTATAGAAGTAAAAACTAAAAATGTGCAGAACAATGTTTTGTTAAACCGGGATTTGACATTAGGAATGTGTAAAATTTCTAATAGCGATTAGCGTGAACCTATCGGGGCTAATCCTTGTATTCAAAACCTTACTTTTGGGGGGAGCCGAAACATTAAGGTTTTCTTAATCGAACGGTCATTTACGTGAACCTCAATGATCATTTTGGGTTTAAAATGTCGGAGAGGCGGGATTCGAACCCGCGACCCCTACGTCCCGAACGTAGTACGCTACCGGACTGCGCTACTCTCCGAAATAATCTTCCTGATTTCCCAATAAATTCAAAAACAAAG